>NZ_RSCK01000047.1:0-51337 GCF_003991895.1 Chroococcidiopsis cubana SAG 39.79 | reverse complement strand
TTTTTATATTTTTAGCTGGGTAGCTTGTTAACTCAGTACTGCTGAGTCATTTTGTCATTGGTTAGTCTAAACTCCAGTAGATAACATCTGTAGATTCCCTAACTTTACTGAAGCTCGGCGGTCACGCTTGAGGAGTACCACAGCTTTTAAGTGTAAATCTATACAGAAATTATTGAATAGATAACTAGTTTGATCGCTCTAGTATCCGAAATTGCCTAGTATGGGAGTAAGATTGGGCGCATATTTGCTCTAAATAGCGATCGCCATATTAGTTTGTGTAGCAGGTTGAGAAAAAAACCTAGAGAAAACACCGATCCTATAATAAAAAATCTTACCAACTCTGCAATTAGTATAATAAACTGCGATTAAATACCGAATTTCTACTTAGCTTAGCTGAAAACATCAAAAGAAAAACTCCATTGAGGTAGAGTGTCTCTCTAACTTTGAATTAAATTTTCAGGATGTTTACTATTACACTCTGAATCTAGTTTATGTCAAATTATATTGACTATGGATATTCTAGAGCCACTTTACCCGTCTAACAGAATAGCTTAGTACGATTTATCGAGTTGAGATCGAATAGCTACATTTTATAGAAGATTATGGAGAAGTTAGAGTTAAATCAGTCTTTACCTGAAAATATAGATCCTAGCTGTCATTGCTCTTACACTAACTTTGACACTCAACTGAAACTGCCGTCTCATCCAACTAGTACTGCGAATATATCGCGGAAATTCACAGCCTTGCAAGTTACAATCGCACTATTCCTGACGTGCAATTTTGTAACTTTTAGCTGCATATTTTACCTACTGCCAAATAGCCGCTATGGTGCTACCAGTCAAGCGATCGCAGTCAGCTTGTTATCTATTTTAGCTAGTATTGCAGTTTTACTTGCTTATTGGGCTTTCCAATCTCAACATACTGGGTTACCAGCAATTCAACAGGACGAGCAACAAGAAAAATTACAGGAGCGAAGCGTTTTCGATCTTATACCTCTACCAGCTTACTGGATTAATTCGGAATTAAAGATTCTTGCGGTCAATCAACATCTGGTTCAAGCTCAAAACTTGCATACAGAAGAATTAATTGGGCAGCCTATTAGTTTTTATAATTCAAATTGTCATTTTCTTGAGTTTATTCAAGCTTTTTTTTCTCAACCAGAGCAAACCATTTATAAGGAACTAGAGATTCAAGCTGATAGCAGTACTCGTAACTTGCTAATAGTGGCGCAAAAAACTGCGCTAGAAAATACTGCAATTTTGATTGAAATCGATTTAACTGCTCGTCAGCAAAGAGAAATGTTATTGTGAGAGAGTGAAGAACGCTACATTCTGGCTTTGCAGGCTACTAATGATGGCATTTGGGATTGGAATTTAAAAACTAATGCGATTTACTTTTCTTCTCAATGGAAATCAATGCTGGACTATTCAGACAATGAGATGAACTCTTTAGATGAATGGTTTTATCGCATTCATCCTGGAGATGTGGAACGCATCAAAATGGAAATGCTCAATCATCTCTCTGAGCTAAATTCTAAGTTTGAGAGCGAATACCGGATTTTATGCAAGGGGAAAACTTATCGTTGGATGCTTAGCCGAGGAATTATTATCCGGGATACATCAGGAGAAGCGTATCGCATAGTAGGAACGCAATCTGATATTACTAACCGCAAAGTTACCGAAGAACAGTTACTCCATGATGCTCTACATGATGCACTAACTGGATTGCCTAACCGAGTTTTATTTATGGATCGGTTAAGTCATGCAATTTCTCTGGCAAAAAGGCGAAGAAATTATTTATTTGCCGTGCTTTTCTTTGACCTGGATCGCTTTAAGTTAATTAACGATAGTTTAGGTCATTCAGTAGGCGATCAACTACTCATTGCGATCGCCCGTCGTCTAGAAAAATATTTGCGAGTTGGCGATACTGTTGCTCGTTTAGGTGGCGATGAGTTTACGATTTTATTAGAAGATATTAAAGATGAAAATGTGGCTACTAATATTGCCAATCGGCTACAAGAAGAATTAACGCGCTCTTTCAATCTCAGTGGTAACGAGGTTTTTACGAGTGCTAGTATCGGGATTACTCTCAGTAGTTTTAATTACGAACGCCCAGAAGATTTACTTCGCGACGCAGATATAGCCATGTATCGCGCTAAAGCTACAGGTAAAGCTCGCTACGAAGTATTTAATACCACTATGCACACGCGAGCCGCTGCACTTTTACAATTAGAAACTGACTTGCGACGTGGACTAGAACGACGAGAATTTCAATTATATTATCAGCCAATTGTTTCGCTTAAAACAAGTGCAATTACAGGTTTTGAAGCACTTATTCGCTGGCAACACCCACAGAGAGGTTTAGTTTCACCAGCCGAATTTATTCCAGTAGCAGAGGAAACAGGTTTGATCGTTCCGATTGGCTGGTGGGTATTACGAGAAGCGTGCCGTCAGTTGAGTGCTTGGAAAATACAATTTCCTGAATATCAATCGTTAGTCATGAGCATCAATCTTTCTGCCAAGCAGTTTACTCAAACTAATTTAGTAGAAGAAATTACTGAAATTCTGCGGGAAACAAACGTACCTGCCCAAAGTTTAAAGCTGGAAATTACAGAAAGCGTAATTATGGATAATGCTGAAATAGCAACCACAATGCTGTTTCAGTTACAATCTCTGGGAATTCAGCTCTCAATTGATGACTTTGGTACAGGTTATTCGTCGTTAGCATATTTATATCGCTTTCCGACACATACTTTGAAAATTGATCGCTCTTTTATTAATAAGATTGATATCGACAGCGAACAATTTGAGATTGTCCGTACTATTGTCACTCTTGCAGCTAATTTGGGTATGGATGTGGTAGCTGAGGGAGTAGAAACATTAAAACATTTAGCTCAACTCAAAGCACTTAATTGCGGTAGCGGACAAGGATATCTCTTCTCAAAACCAGTTGATAGCCAAATGGCAGCAAAATTGTTACAAGAGCAGAATATAGTTGTAGATACCATACCAATATGATTGCGAATTCTGAAAGCTTAGTACTGCCACAACACGAGATTCACATTTGGCGTGCTAGCCTCAGCCAAAATTCAGCATATTTGCCACAATTAGTTAAAACCTTATCTGTTGATGAATTAGATCGAGCAAATCGCTTTCATTTTGAAGCAGATAGAAACCGTTTTATTATCGGTCGCGGTATCCTCAGAAGCATTCTCAGTTACTATTTAGATATCGAACCTCACCAATTACAGTTTTGTTACGGCAGTCATGGTAAACCAGCACTGAAGACGTGCGACTTGCTGCATTTTAATTTATCTCATTCCCAAGACTTAGCTTTGTATGCTTTTACTTGCGATCGCCAAATTGGAATTGACATAGAATACGTTCGTCACATACCTGAATTAGAGCAAATCGTTGCTCAATTCTTTTCAACCAGAGAACGCACGACTTTTCTCGCGCTTCCTTCCAGCCAGCAGCCAGCAGCCTTTTTCCACGGTTGGACTTGCAAAGAAGCTATCCTCAAAGCACTTGGAGATGGATTAGCACTTCCTTTAAACCAATTTGATGTTTCACTGCTACCAGATCGACCTGCCCAACTACTCAGTATAAATGGCGATCGCGCTGCGGCAGAGCGATGGTTGCTTCGGTCGTTTATCCCAGCTGTCAACTATGTTGCAGCTATGGCAATCGAGGGACATGACTGGAAGGTGAAATGCTGCCAGTGGCAAGGATTGCAGGTTAAAGACAGTGATGTCGTGCTGTCTGTTTGTGAGGATGTAAGCTTTGACTGGCATCGTCCAGTTTATGGAGACAGCCAGTCGTAGAATTCTCAGATTCTTGCTGTTAATTCTCAAATAGATTGAGGCGATCGCCCTAAATATGCATTAATGTCTTTGTACTGGTTCTCTGGCGACATCTATTCGATCTGCAATTTTTTTGCCTCGATAACGGTAGCGCCACATAACAAAGCCAGTAACGAATAAAATTAGAGGTGCAAGTCCAACTAATACGTAGAGAACACGGCTGGGTAATCCCCAAAATGTGCCGTAGTGCAGAGGTGTAAAAGATCCGAGTACTTTTTTTGCTAAAGGTAAGTTTTGTCCATCTATGAGTTTTAATATTTTGCCGCTATATTGGTCGAGATAAACGCTACTGTCGCCATATTCGTTCGACTCTTGAGGATGTTTTTTATAGATAGTGAATGCGTCTTCTGGTTTCCTGGGTAGGTTGATAAAAGTAGTCTCTGTATTAGGTAAAGCCGCATCCGCTGTTTTCAAAATCTCTGTTATTCCCAAAGGTGACTTACCTGTAACAATTTGAGAAACTGGTTCAGGTGATTTTGGCGTGAAAGTCAGGGCATAGATTGCAGGTTCGGCGTAATCGTAAAAATTCCAGCAGAAACCTGTAAAAGCAGTCAAACCCAAAAATATAGCAGTAAAGATACCTGCAACTTTATGAATGTCATAATTAACTCGTTTGGGGTGCGCTTGCCATTTAATCTTGAAGCCACTGATTAGCTTACGCCAACCAGACCATAAAAAGATACCTGTAAGACTGAGAACCAGAAGTAGCAAGGCAACGATTCCAACAATTTTGATCCCAATGTCACCTGCTAGAAGCGCGTAATGGAGTCTAAATACAATGCCGATGATACTATCTTCCCAAACGCGATCGCCTAAAATTTTCCCTGTATAAGGATTGACATAAACATCAGTGGTTTTGTCATCCTCCGTTCTCAGCCGCACTCTGTAAGTCGGGTTGTGGGGCAGAGTATCAATAGAAGCTAGTTTGAGTTCGGGGCGATCGCGGTAAGTTGCTTTTACAGTATTAACAACGGATTCTATTGCGACGCGCTGCGGTTGTGGGGTTATTTGCGCAAATTGGCGCTGTAATAAATATTGGTCAAATTCTTTCTGAAACACTAAAAAGCTACCTGTTACGCCAACAATAATTAAAATCAGCCCTACAGCTAGCCCAATGTATCTATGCAAGCTAAATGCAATACTGCGCAGTGTTTTAGTTTTCATAGTAGATTTTGCATGGAAAAATGTCTGTTGCCGCCTTGGTTGGCGGTGGCGATCGCCTAGCTATGAATTAGAGATTAAAACTAAACCTAGTCAAAGTATCTCATAAGTGAGTATAGTTATCACTTACTAGCTATAAAGTTTACTCTTATTTAAAAGCAGTCTCAAGTAATTTAGCTTAAAATTCTACAAAGATCGTTCCTAAAACAGTCAGAGGCGTGCCGTCGAAATAATTTACATCGAACAGGTTTTCAATGCTGAGTGCAGCTTTCCAGTTTTCGCGCTGGTAGAAGACTGCTAAATCTGTCTGCCAGTAACTCGGTAGTTTAAAACTATTCTCAATATTACCTGGGCGATCGCCAACGTACCGCACACCACCCCCAAAACCCAAACCTTGTAATGTACCTGCCTGAATCTCATATGTCGTCCAAAAACCACCACTATGACTGGCAATGTTGGGAACTTGAGAATCTACAGGCAATTGTGACGATTTGGCAATGCGTGCCTTTGTGTAAGCATAATACAAGATCGCATCCCATCCAGGGGTAATCTCACCGACTATTTCAAAACCGATATCTTGACTTTTTTGTTTTTCTGCCAAAACTTCCAATTCAGGATCGTTTGCATTTGTTAAAGTTACGTTTCGCTGAATGCCGTCGTATAAATAAAGAGTAGCAGAAAAGCGATCGTTAAAAAAATCTGTCTCAATGCCTACTTCTAAACCATTTTCTATTTCTGGTTTTAACAAAATACTAGAAATTTTTGGAACTGGGAGAGAGGAGTAACTTAAATTAGTATAGATAGAAAGCGAGTCACTAATTTGATATGAGATTTCTAGTTCTGGATTAAATGCTACGTAGTCTTGTTGACTAATATTAGGGATTTCATCGGGTAGGTCTGTAATATCGTTAATTACTAAGTCTAGATTACCCTCAAAAAATATACTAAGTCGCTTTCCTATAGCAATTTCATTCTCAAGATATAAGGACAATGAGTTTTGTCTACTAGTAAAATCAGCTAGAGAAAACGGCAAAGGAATTGTTGTTGAGTTTATGAAATTAAATTGTTTGTCTGCTTGAGTATCGGTGGTTTTAGCAGATAGTACAAACGGAGATTTATTCAATTCTATCCCAAAACCCATTTCATGCTGAAGAATTCCAGTTTTAAACTCGTCACTCCACGTAAATTCAAGTACATAAAACCCATTTAGAGAATAATCGTCAAAATCAAATTCTCTGCTTGTTTGATGCGATCGCTTCTTACCATGACAATTTTTAACCCTATCCCAATTCACGTGTGCAGCTTGGAAAGAGTTAGCGATCGCGCAGTTGTCAAGATTGGGATTGCGATGGTCGCGAAGCGAACCGCCTTCGGCATCGCGCAGATCTTTTTCACTATCAGCCCATACTGGTTGAGTAAATAGTACCATCATTGTTACAGGTACGTATAAGAAAGATCTCCCTAACCCCCCTTGGAAAAGGTGGCAAAAGAAGATTTGTTGTAGGAATGAGCGAGATGGCACGATGGCACGGTAAATACTCCAATCAGAATTCTACTGAGAATGAGCCGATAACTGTAAACGGTGTACCAGGTTGAATTGCTCCTCTACCAAAATTGACACTTTCGTAGTACTTCACATCAAAAAGATTTCTAAAATTGATTGCCGCTTGCCAATTGTTACGTCGATAAAAGATAGCAGCATCAGTGCGGACGTAGCTTGGTAACTCATAGGTATTCTCATCGTCACCTGGTTTTTCATCAGCATGAAACAAGCCAATTCCAAACCCTAAACCTTGCAAATCACCGCTTTGAATTCTATAAGTCGTCCAAAGACTAGCAGTATTTCGGGGAACGTTAGCTGTTCGTAAACCAACTGGAAAAGATTCAGGATCGCTGCTTGCCGTTACTTCGCTATCAATATGACCGTAGGAAGCAATGATATTCCAGCCAGGAAGAATTTCCCCATTCACATCGAATTCAATTCCTCGACTTCTGACTTCACCTAGTGGTAGCGAAAAGTCAGGATTATCGGGATCGGTCGTGCCAACATTTTTTTTGGTAATTTCGTATCCTGCAAGCGTTGCAGCGAGTCTGCCGTCAAATAACTCGCCTTTAATACCAACTTCGTATTGCGTTCCTCTTTCAGGTTCTAGAAACGAACCATCAACTCTAGTCGCAGAATTAGGCACAAACGATTGACTATAGCTGGCGTAAAGTGAAATCGGCTCAATCGGTTGATAAACTATACCAATTCGAGGCGAGAAAGCATCTTCAGATTGACTGGAAGAAGTGTCTTCTAGTCTATCTTCACTCTCTTGGTCTACAACATCGAAACGTCCACCAATTAGCAATTTTAAATTATCTAACAAAGCAATCTGATCTTGCAGAAAAATACCGAGCCTATCTGTTTTGGAAAAGTCATCTCGTCTTGGCACGGTATATTCAGAAAGTGGTCTTCGGAAGCCATATACTGGATTAAAAATATTGATGTCAGGAGTAAACGGCAATCCATTGTTTGTTCCTCCTCCTTCTTCTCTAGCTAGATCGAACCCAAATAACAAAGTGTGTTGAATTGAACCCGTAGAAAATTTTCCCGTCAGATCGGTTTGTAAGGCGTATCTTTTCTCAGTATCATCATTAGAGTCAAATCTCCGTTCGATAAAGTCACCCGTTGCTTCATCAAGTTCACCTGGTTGAGTTTTCTGGTCAAAGGTATTAGACTGTTGAAATCGAAAAGCATTGCGTAATAACAAGTTTTCGTTAAATCGATGCTCTAGCCGATAGCCAGCCCCAATTTCTTCTAGTTTGTAAACATCATTTGGGTCGCCTAGAACTCGTGTAATTGGAATATCTGCCACTCCATCACCAAAGGCTACAACACCGCGATCGAATGGTTGCTCAAGATTTAAGTAGTCAAATTCAAAATTTAGGCTAGTATTGTCACCAATTTTCCAAGTCAATACGGGTGCAATGAAAAAGCGTTCGGTATTCTGGTCGTAATCGCGGAAGCTATCTGAGCTTTCGTAAACGGCATTTAATCGATAAAGTAATGTTTTATCGGCGTTGAGCGGACCAGATAGATCGATGCTGGGGCGATAGAGATCGTAGCTTCCTGCTTGGAAGTCGAAAGAGTAGAAAGGCTCGCTCAGGGGCTGTTTTGTTACGAGGTTAACAATTCCCCCTGGTTCGAGGCTACCATATAAAACTGAAGATGGACCCTTAAGAATTTCTATTCTTTCTAAATTAGCAGTCTCTCGCAAACCCCCTTCACCGATCCTGAAGCCATCTCGCAAAACTGTATTCTGCGAAAAACCCCGAATGTTAAACCGATCCAGTGCGCCGCCAAAGTTACTATCTTCCGAAACACCACTGACATTACGCAAAGCCTCCTTGAGTCGGATGGCTTGCTGATCTTCTAGAACTTGTTGAGGAATAACTTGAATTGATTGTGGTATATCTCGAATGGGTGTGTCCGTTCTAGTAGCAGTCGATGCGTCGGGAACGCTATATCCAGTTTCTCGTTCGTCGGTGACGACAATTTCTTGTTCTTCCCCTTGTGTGGTTGTTGGCTGTTGAGTTTCCCCTTCTTTTGGGGGAACTGCTTCTTGTGGTGGTGTTGCTTCTGGTGTCGCTTGGGTTTGAGGTGGTGCAGTTGATGCTGGGGGTGCGGGTTGTTGGGCTAACGCCTCTGGTAGAGTTAAGGTGATAGCGCGATCGCTCGTTGCTACTTCTACCTTGGGTAAATCTCTCGTTCCCGTCACCGTAACGCGGATATTATTCGTTCCCTGCTGCGTCACTGCAATAGACGCAATCCCTGATGCTGGGTTTTCTTGACGAACAGTTTTACCTTCTGCCAGTTGTGCGTTGGGAATGTTGGCGACGAAAGTATTACCGAAACCAGCAGGAAAGACTTGCAATGATTCACCCTCTGGTGTTTCTAAAATAACTGCCAGTCCTTTATCTGTTTGTTGCAGTTGTACGTTAGTAACTTGGGTAATTTTAGTCTGTTGTGCCATAAATCCCCAGATCCCCCCGCCTGTGGCTCCCCCCTTAACAAGGGGGGTTAGGGAGAGTAAATTGCTCTTTGCTGTGTTTTGGGGGGTTGGGGAGAGTAAATTGCCCCCTTTTTTAAGGGGGGTTGGGGGGATCGACTCTGCTTCAGTCGCGCACACTGTTGGCGCGATCGCAACTGCGGCACTAACAACAAGCAATAAAGAATAGATCTGCGACTTCATTGAAATTTCCTCACACCAAATTTGAAACAATTAAGAAAAGCGATCGCGACAAAAAATCACTCAGCTTAAAACTGCCACGAAACTGTTCCCTGAACTGTAAACGGCGCACCAGGAATTGCTTGCGTTCTACTCTGTACTCCTTCAAAATATTCGACATCAAATAAGTTCTTGAAATTTAATGCTGCTTTAAAGTTGTCTCTTTCGTAATAAATAGCAGCATCTACCCGTGTAAAATCTGGGACTGTAAAAGAGTTATCCAAATCCCCTGCTCGACTATCGACATAAAAGATGCCAGCGCCAAATCCTAAACCTGCTAGCGAACCGCTTTGAATCGTATATTTCGTCCATAAACTAGCAGTATTAAAAGGGACGTTGTTGAGGCGATTGCCAACGGCATAAGTATTATCAGCACTAATTTCCGCGTCGGTGTAGGCATAGGAGGCAATAACGTTCCACCCTGGTAGAATTTCTCCCGATACATCGAATTCAAACCCTTTACTTTGTTGTTCGCCTACCTGAATCGAAAAGTCAGGATCGGGATTATTGGCATCGTCAGTCAGAACGTTACTCTTGGTAATATCGTAAAAAGCTAAAGTTGAGGCAAGCCGACCGTCCAAAAACTCACCTTTAACACCGACTTCGTATTGTTCTCCAATCTCTGGTTCAACAGCACCGCCACCAGTAAGCCTACCAGTCTGCGGTATGAAAGCGCGGCTGTAGTTGGCATAGAGAGAAATTGGTTGAATTGGTTGATAAACAATTCCAACTCGCGGTGAAAATTCGCTGGCTTCTGTATCAACGTTTAATGTTGGGTCACCAGGATATCTTTCTTCTGAGTCAAAACTATCAAATCTGCCGCCTAGAACCAGTTTCAGATTGTCAGTAAAAGCAATTTGATCTTGCAAATAAAAGGCAATCGTATCTGATGAAAGCTTACCACCGTTATAGGCAGGATCGGGTTCGAGTGAGAAAGGAAAATCAAAGACAGATTCGTAGTCGGGATCGAAAATATCTATTGATGGGGATTCTGCCGCTGTTGCATCCTCGAAGTATCGTCCCGTCTGTCTAGCGAGTTCGACACCGAACAACAACGTATGCGCGATCGCTCCCGTGTTAAACTTCCAAGTCAAGTCATTTTGTAGCGTATAAGTCTCGTAATACTGACCGCCAAAATAACGAGCTAAAAGTAAAGTCCGGTCATCTGCTTCCAGTTCGTTTGCTTCTACAGAGTTATAGATTTCCTTACTACTGGTGTACCGCAAGGCAGTTCTGAGTGATAAATTTTCGCTGAAGCGATGGTCTAGATAAAGATAAGTGCGAAATTCGTCCATTTCTTGCTCGTAAGAGGGATCGCCCAAAAAGCGACTCAAGGGAATGTCAGCTACTTCGTCACCAACGGCTACTAAACCTCGGTCAATCGGTCGGCGATCGCGCAGATACTCTCCTTCAAAAGTTAAGCTGGTATTGGGGCTAATTCTCCACGAAACTACGGGAGCGATGAAATACCGCTCCGTTGAAACAAAATCTCGGAAACTTTCGGCGTGTTCGTAAGCAGCGTTCAACCGATAAGCAAGCGTACCATCAGAGTTGAGCGGACCCGAAAAATTCAGCGTCGGACGATAGAAATCGTAACTTCCTGCCGTGAAATCAATTTGGTAAAAGGGTTCGGGTAGCGGTCTTTTAGTCGTAAAGTTAATGATTCCTCCAGGTTGTGCTTGTCCAAACAGGACGGAAGCTGGTCCTTTTAGCACTTCAATTTGCTCGATATTTGCTGTTTCTGGGTAAGTACGAGTGTTAAATTGTCTGTCCTCTCTTAACCCGTTTTTGAATTGGATAGCCTCAAATCCCCGCACGTTATAGGTGGGGCTACGACCGCCAGCGTCTGTGGAGAAATTGACACCGCTAACGTTACGCAGTACGTCGTTGATGCGAACTGCTCCCTGGTCTTCTATCACCTCTCGCGGAATGACTTGAATGTTTCCTGGGACATCGCGGATGGGTGTATCGGTCTTAGTTGCTGTTGTGGAGTTAGGAACGCGATAGCCAGTTTCTCGCTCTCCCGTGACTACGATTTCTGATTCCTCATCTCTCTGTGTTGTTAGCTGTTGGACTTCACCTTCTGTAGGGGGAACTTCTGACTGCGGTGTAGTGACTTGTGGCTGTGTCTCGCTTGCAGGTGGTGCTGCTGGTGCTGCTGGGGGTTGAGTTGCAGCTGTTGTAGATGTGGTTGCACTCAGAACCAAACCATTTTCGCTTTGTCGTACCCGTACCTTCGGTAACTCTGTCTCACCCGTCACCACAACACGGAGACTATTGGCTCCAGTTTCGCTAACTGTCACCGCTGCAATGCCCTTTACAGGGTTTATTTGTCGCAGATTATTTCTATCTGAAATTTGTAATTGAGTATTGACAACATTAGCAACAAAAGTTTTACCAAAACTAGATGTAAAAACTTGCAGCGATTCGTTACTCGTTGTTTTTAAGACAATCTCTGTTCCTGATGCTGTCGGTTGAATTTCTACAGATGTTACCTTAACTACATCAGCTCTTACTGGCTGTGCCACAATAGCCACAGCAATTCCAGCCAGTCCCACACAACTGACCAAATGCATTTTATTCACAGTGTTTCCTCACACAAAGCCACAGCGATTTAATACAGCTCAAGCGCAAGCTATATGCTGAATTACTGAGTTATAAATCTACCTTCAACTAGGAAATTTTATCATTATTAATGCAAACTAATAGCATTAAATTTTAAGTATTTCACAACTGCTATGAAAACAAGTCTTTTTTTATACAAAATTTCAAAATTGGGAAATTTGAAAGTTTAAACTCGATCGCATATGCGATCGAGTTTAAATACAAGAGCGGCTCCAATCTTAGTTGAGGACGAAACGCACTCTTAGCACGACACGTCTTCCCCTTTTGAGATCGTTATATTTCCAACGAGTTACCTGCCTAAGTGCCGCTGCATCTAGGTCTGCATCACCGCTAGACTGCACTAACTGCGCGTTGCTCACATTCCCATCCGAATCTACATAGAAAGCAACTTTGGGAACCCCCTCTACTCCCCGCCTTCTAGCACTGGCTGGATACCTGGGTTCAGGACAACGGCGACAAGTTAGAGTGTTGGAACCTTCGGAATCACCCGTTTCGCTGCGCGGTTGTCTGACAGTTCGGGGTCCTGCTGCTACAGGAGTTCTAGGAGCTACAGCGGGTGCTTGAGGATTACCTCTACCAGTTAATACTTTTTCCTGCGTTGCCCTCTCGTTCCTGAGATTCGATAGCTGGCTTCTTAACTGAGGATTAGGTGTGGCTACCGGAGGTGGAGGAGGCGCAGGCTTCGGTGCAACAGCGCGCGGTACGGGCTTGGGTGTAGCCCTAACAACTTTTGGAGGAGGTGTCTGACGTACGACTCGTTGAGGCTGTCTGACTCTGGGCTGTTGTACCCGCCGTGGCTGCGGTTTTGGTTTTGGTGGTTCTGGTTTGGGTTCTGGCTTCTTGACCTCCGGTTTTTTAGGAGGATTGACGATAACAACTTCAATGGGTTTCGGCGGCTGGGTGAAATTCCTTTGCCATAATTTATCAATACCTGCGTATAGCAGACCAACGTGCAAAGCTACAGAACCAACTAAGCTACAAGCTAAAAGAGTCTTCAGCGATCGCGCTTCTTTCTCTCGCTGCTGGATAGCAACATTATCAGAACCCATAGAAAATAGTTGCCAACAATTTTCATTAACTCTTGCTAGACTATGATGTTACGTTCCCCGTGTCAAGAGGGAATCAGTTATCAGTTATTAGTGACTAACCACCAACTACCGATTACCCATTACCAATTACCCATTACCAATTCATTTCAATAAGTCTGCGTCTCCTGGTTTTGGCTGAGAAAAGGTTGTTGGTTGTTGGTTGTTGGTTGGTGGTTGTTGGTTGTTGGTAGGAGGTTCGGTGGTGGGAGATGTGGAGGTTTCGGGAGTAAAGACATTCACTAGAGTTTGTACTAAAGCATCTCGCTGTTGGCGGTTGAGGCGGTTAATCGCAGCGCGATCGCCTTCTAGGGGATTTTGATGTAAGGTTTTTGCCCCTGGATACGTAGTGTCTTGAATGAGTTCGTTTGCCCCTAAATAATCTGCTAGGGTTAATTTCCAATCTAGACGGTAGTTGGGCGCTCGACCTTTGACATAAACGTGATACTCAATTAAGCGGTTGACAAGAGTGCTATCTGGATTGACTTTTCCTGACTCTCTACTAACGTACTTATTTTCTAGTGGAAGATTAGGTAGTTGTTTGTAAACTGGCTTCCATGCGTCGCGGATGTCGGCTGCGGGTGGTTGTTGGGCAATTGCTGGTAAACTCAGAGCGATCGCGATTAAGATCCCCCCAACTCCCCTTTTTAAGGAGGGTTTCGGTACACTTTTGGTTAGGAGAAATCTAAAAAATAACAAAAATCTCATATTGCTAAAATTCCACAACAACTGGTGTATGGTCGCTAGGCTTGGGTAGCTTTCGCGGTGCGGGATCGATCCAACAAGCGATCGCCTGCTGGTACAATTGTGGCGATAAGTATAGATGATCGATCCGCCAACCTAAATTGCGGCGGAATGCTGCGGTGCGATAGTCCCACCAGCTATAGTGTCCGCCTTCTGTGATAAATTTGCGAAAGGCATCGGCAAACCCTAGTGCTAAAATCTCCTGCAAGGCTTGACGTTCTAGTTCTGATGCCATAATTTGACCTGTCAGCTTGTCTGGATCGTGCAGATCTCGCTCGTCGGGAGCAATATTAAAATCACCGCAAACACACATCACCGGAGAAACGAGCAACTGCGATCGCAAATATTCCCGCAGGACTTTTAACCACCCTAACTTATATTCATATTTTTCACTGCCCACTGCCGCACCATTAGGGACGTAAAGATTGACGATGCGGACGCGATCGAGCGTACCTGCAATTACTCGCTTCTGTTCGTCTAAAGCTGCGAGTAACTCAGCTTCTACAATACCGCTCTCTACTAACAGTGGTGCAAACCCAGTACTTACGTCTTGTAACGGCTGTTGACTGAGGATAGCAACGCCGTTATAGGACTTTTGCCCAGAAGCGTATACATAATAACCTAGATGCTCGAAGGGCGATCGCGGAAAATCTGCATCTACGACTTTGGTTTCTTGTAAACACAGTACATCTACTGGAGTTTGTCTTAACCAATCAATCACCTGCTCTAGGCGGGTACGAACCGAGTTCACATTCCAAGTGGCAATCTTCATTTATCAGTTATCAGTTATCAGTTATCACTATCACAAGAGAGTGACTAGTCACGAGTGGCTGATGACTAGCAAATAGTCTAGCCACCAGCCACTAGCCACTCACTACTTAATTACCCACGATCGCTCCATTGCAGATCGTACATTAACAAGTTGCAAATTATGGATTATATTAATCGTTGTTTATTTAAGTTTTAACGCTACAATTTAGAACGATCGAAAATTCTGTTTTGCATTGATAAGATGAAAACAATCTGTTGTTATCTAGTAGAGCAACCATATTTTTTGGTATTGTCGATCGCAGTTGATTTAGTAATTAAAAAATTTTGAGAATTTTTTCCTTCTTCCGATAGAAACCATACATAATTGAAGTAGCTACAGTATATTTAGTATGAGATTACTAGATCGAATCAAACAAGCATTCGCTGGGTTTAGGGTGGTGCAGGAAACTGATTGGTGGGTAGAAATTATCACGACAAAGCCACGCTGCACTTACTATTTTGGACCTTTTTCAACGCACGATGAAGCAAAAGCAGCTTATCCTGGTTACGTTGAAGACCTTGATAGTGAGGGAGCGCAAGGAATTACAATTGTTATCAAGCGCTGCCAACCCACGGAGTTAACCATTTGCGCCGAAGAGGAAATGCAGGCTGATTAGATAGTTGGGAGTCAATCGCTATCACTGCTCAAGACTCACTTTGTTACGAATTGAATTGAGACTTTGAATAATCAAAGGAATGGCACTAACAAATATCAAACTAGATACAAATAAGCCAACTGCGCCATCTACCCATAACCAATGCATGAGCCAGATTGCGATCGCTGCTACAATTACGCCGATCGAACTAATTAGATCTGCCAAAATATGTAGAAAAGCACCTCGGACGTTGAGATCGTGATGGCTGCTGTCGTGCAGTAAAAAGACATTAAACCCATTGACTCCCAAACCTACCCCAGCAGTCACCAACATGGGTAAACTGAGGATCTCTGTCGGTGGAGACTGGAGGCGAGAGACAGATTCAATTGCAATCCAAACTGCGATCGCTACCAGTCCCAAACCATTGAGTACAGCGGCGATAGCTTCGATCCGCATACGGGCAAAATTTTCTCCTCTAGCTGCTTGTCGCTGTACGAACCAAGCTGCTAGCAGAGACAAAGCCAAAGCAAAGCTATCTGAGAGCAAATGACCGGATTCAGCTTGTAAAGCTAAACTATGACTCCAATAGCCCACCCCAAACTCAAGTGCGGCAAAACTGGCGATCGCGATCAGTGCCGTCCATAATAATTTAATTTTGCGATCGTAGTTGCTTAGTGTATGACAAGTGCAGCCGTGGATACCATGATGAGAATGACCGTGATGAGAATGAGAATTCAGCATAGAGTCTTGGCAAATATAAGTTGCGTATAACTTGTGAATTGTAATTTGTAATTCGTATTTTGTAATTAGTAATTCTATGTAGATGAGCTGTAGGGACAGACAGATGTAAGTCCCTACGAATTGACTTTGGCTGGATTTCTGGCTGAATTACTTAGTAGGAAACAACTGCTTGGGGATCGTTCCGTGAATTCCTTTCACAATATCTACTACCTGAGAAACATCAAAATCAATTGCCGCACTACCTAGCATCAAGGCATCTTGTTTTGTCATGCCATACTTCTCATTGGCAATTTGCAAGTATTCTCTGACAGATTTTTTCATGGCTTCATCCAGATCTTTATCTAATCCGACAGCAATCCAAGCATCCTTTGTTTCCCCCATTGGAGTTGCTAACTTCATATCTTTGTGCAAGACAAATTCAAACGTGGGAGTTAAGGAACACTCGATCGCCGTCAAAGCAACTTCGCCATTTGCTTGAGCGCAATGGGGATCGCCAGCATAAAATAGTGCGCCAGGAACTTGTACGGGTAAATACAAGCTCGAACCACGTCCTAGAAGTTTGATGTCCAAATTACCACCATAGTTCCCAGGTGGTACGGAATTCGCTGCATCGGCTGGGTTAGCAGGCACGACTCCCATCAATCCGATAAAAGGTTTCAACGGGATCTCAATTGGTGGTAGGTTGTTGGCAGGTTGAAAAATGCCCACTTCCCGCCTGGCATCTATGGCGATAACTTTGGAGTAGATGGGAGCGTTATTTTCAGGATACTCGCCAGGTAATGCTCCTTTGCCGTGACGATTGGAAATTGCACCATAAGGCGATCTGTAATTGATGTCTAGAGTCTTAATCTCCAAAACATCGCCTGGTACTGCGCCCTCTATGTAAACTGGTCCAGTAATAACGTGAGGACCGGGACCAGTCTTTTTCACTTTGGCTTTAGTTTGTAGCTGGTCTGAGAGGATCTGCTGTCGAGAAATCGTACTTTTAGGATTTTTGGGAATGCCACCCTGGGCGAAAAACCGAACGGTGTCTCCTTGATCTGGGAGGATACCTTCGTGAGATATTGTCTCCATAACCACGCGATCGCCCGATTTGACGCGGGCGATGGGCTTGCTATCTGGTTTAAATAATTCTCCCCAAATCACGTTTGCGGGAGTTGAAAGAATTTTTTGCGTCCGTCCGGCGGCGATGACGGGAACTGAGATTGAAATCGTACCAACCAATAGTATTAACCCTAAACCTATTGCGATCGCCAGCCGCCCAGATTTATTCCATCTCCAAATACCGATCGCTAGCTGGGAATTGGCGATCGCAAATATTTTTTGCTTGTTCACTTGCTCCTCACAATCACACTTATAAATTCACGCTGATTTAGGCAAACTGATTCAATCAAATTAGGCAGATCGATTCATCGACTAGCTGACGCTAAGCCTGTAACTTTTAGCTCGGTTCATATTTTGATTGAAAGTACGTTCAATTATTTGTGATAAAAGATACATATAGCCAAGTTCGACATTTCAAAATAAAAGGGATGGACATCTTGTCCATCCCACAAAAAATCTAATTGAGGGAGCAGGGAGCAGGGACGAGCTGGGAGCTGGGGGAAGAGAGCTGAGGGGGACAAGGGAGCAATTCACAATTAATTCCCCACACCCTACACCCCACACCCCACACCCTACACCCCACACCCCACACCCCATTCATCACTCACCACTACCAATTACCCATTACCAACTACCATCTTGACTTCTGACTTCTGACTACTCCCACAGCTTGCAGCTAAGATCCCCAGATTTTTGTGTCAAGCGTAGGTTTTCACGGTAGTCTACAGGACAATCGATTACGGCTGGGACATCATCAGCTAAAGCAGCCTTGAGCATGGGGATCAAATCAGTTGCCGATTCTACACGGTAGCCTTTGAGTCCCATACTTTCAGCTAATTTGACAAAATCTGGATTGCCAAAGTGGACGTAGGTTGATTCGCCGAATTGATTGTGCTGCTTCCATTCAATTAAGCCGTAGCCGCCATCATTAAAAATTAGGGTGACAAATGGGTGTCCGACACGCAAGGCTGTTTCCAACTCCTGACAATTCATCATGAAACCACCGTCACCAGTAGCGGCAATCACTTTGCGATCGGGATAAACTAGCTTAGCCGCGATCGCCCCTGGAATTGCAATTCCCATCGCCGCAAAACCATTAGAGATTAAACAAGTATTGGGGCGATCGCAATGATAATTGCGGGCAATCCACATCTTATGCGCCCCAACATCAGAAATTAAAATATCTTCTGGTCCTAACACCTGCCGCAGGTCGTAAATTAATTTTTGCGGCTTGATCGGATAGCCAGGATCGTTAGCATAGTGTTCGTAATCAGCTCGAATATCTGCTTGCAGTTCCAAAGCGTAAGGATTCGGCTTGCCACTGCGATCGGCACGTTGCAAAATTTCATTCAAGGAATCAGAAATATCCCCTACGACTTCCGCCAATGGAATGTAGCTACTATCAATTTCGGCTGGATTTGCTCCGACATGGACGATGGGGATCTCACCTGCTGGGTTCCAGCGTTTGGGCGAATATTCGATCAAGTCATAACCAATAGAAATAACTAAATCTGTATTGTCAAAAGCGCAATTAATAAAATCTCGCAGTTGCAATCCTACTGCCCACAAAGCTAAAGGATGGGTGTAAGGAATTACGCCTTTACCCATAAAAGTGTTGATAACAGGGATATTCAAGCGCGTAGCAAATTCCGTAACCGCTTCGCTGGCATTTGCCCGAATTGCGCCATTGCCGACTAAGATTAAGGGATTGTGAGCTTTAGAAATTGCCTCAGCTGCCTCGTTAATACTGTGAAATGAAGCATAAGTTTTTTCTAAGCCAGTTATACTCAGAGGTGTACCTGCCGCTGGCATCGCCGCGATGTTCTCTGGTACGTCAATATGCACTGCACCAGGTTTTTCACTTTGCGATCGCTTGAATGCCCTGCGAACCAGCTCTGGTGTAATGCTGGGGCGAACGATCTGGGCGCTCCACTTCGTTACGGGGGCAAACATAGCCACCAAATCTAAGTATTGGTGAGATTCGATATGCATCCGATCCGTCCCCACCTGTCCGGTAATCGCCACCAGTGGCGCACCATCTAAATTTGCATCCGCTACCCCTGTCATCAAATTAGTTGCCCCTGGACCCAAGGTAGAGAGGCATACTCCAGCTTTCCCTGTCAAGCGTCCGTAAACATCCGCCATGAACGCTGCACCCTGTTCGTGACGGGTGGTAATGAATTGAATGGAAGATTTCTTCAACGCCTCCAAAACGTGCAGGTTCTCTTCCCCTGGTAAACCAAACACGTATTCCACGCCTTCATTTTCCAAACATTGCACTAACAGTTCTGCCGTATTCATCTACCTTTCTCCTTGTTTGTGGGGAGTCGGGAGTCGGGAGTCGGGAAAAGTCAAAAGTTAAAAGTTAAAAGTCAAAACTAACTAATGCTTCTTACCTCTTGCCTCTTATCCCTAACCCCTCACTCCTCGCTCCTAACCCCTCTTACTTTATCCACACAGTTTTAACATTCACGAACTCATGTATACCCTGAATGCTCAGTTCCCTGCCGTATCCAGAGTGCTTAATGCCACCAAAAGGTAGCCTGGGGTCTGATTTGACCATACCGTTAACAAACACCGATCCTGCTTCAATTTCGGCGATCGCTCTGTCTCTTTCTGTTGCGTCTTGCGTCCAAATACTCGCTCCCAAGCCGAACGGGGTAGCATTGGCAAGTTGAATCGCTGCGTCTAGATCTGCAACTCGAAATAGGAGAGCTACCGGACCAAAAAATTCTTCTTGGGCGATCGCTGCATCCACCGGAATTTGACTCACAATCGTCGGCAGGTAGAAGTTTCCCGCTCGTTCGGCTGGCGGTTGACCTCCAATTAAAACTTTTGCCCCCACCTTGACGCACTCCTGTACTTGGTGGTCTATATCTTCTAGCATACTTGGCGTAGCTAGGGGACCGACATCTGTATCAGGTAACATTGGATCGCCAACTTTGAGCGCCGCAAATTTTGCTACCAAAAGTTTTTCAAATTGCTCGGCGATCGCCTCGGTAATGATAAATCTTTTTGCGGCAATACACGATTGACCGTTACATAACATTCTGGCAGTGACAGCCGTGCTAGCAGCTGCTTCGATGTCGGCACTCGGCATGACAATAAATGGATCGCTTCCCCCCAATTCCAACACTGTTTTCTTAATTTGTTTGCCCGCCGCTGCTGCTAAACTCGCTCCCGCTGGTTCGCTACCTGTTAAAGTGGCAGCTTTGACTCGTGGGTCGGCGATAATTGCCGCTACCTGTTGCGACCCTACTAGTAAAGTTTGGAAGACTCCTGTAGGCAATCCTGCCTCTTTAAAGATCTCTTCAATTGCTAAAGCGCATTGCGGTACGTTAGAAGCGTGTTTGAGCAGACCGACATTACCTGCCATCAAAGCTGGTGCGGCGAAGCGAAAGACTTGCCAAAAGGGAAAATTCCACGGCATCACCGCGAGGATAATTCCTAGTGGTTGATAGCGGACGAAACTGTGGCTGGCATCTGTTCCTACCGATACGTCTGCTAAAAATTCAGCTGCGCGTTCGGCATAGTAACGACAGACCAAAGCGCACTTTTCGACTTCGGCGATCGCGCTTTTTACAGTCTTACCCATTTCCAGGGTCATCAATTTGCCAAATTTTTCTTTGTCGCGTTCCAAAATCTTGGCTGCGGCATTCATCCACTGAGATTTTTGCTGCATCGGCACTCGTCGATATTGCTCGAAAGCCTGTTGTGCCAACTCTAATTTCGTGGCTATTTCTGCCTCGCTTAGCGCTGTAAAAGTTTCAATTGTTTCCCCAGTTGCCGGATTAATCGTTGCGATCGCCATAACTCAAACCTCCAAAATGAGGGGTAAGGGTAAATAGTTATCAGTTATCAGTGACCAGTGACCAGTGAAGAATGGGGTGTAGGGTGTGGGGTGTGAATTTAATTTTGGATTTTAGATTTCGGATTAAATTTCTACCTTGTCTCCCTTGTCCTCCTTGTCTCCCTCAGCTCCCTCAGCTCTCTTATCCCCCTTGTCCCCTCCACATTCCTATTTTTGCTAGAAAATTACCTCTTTACCGCCGCAAGCGTTCAAATAAATGTATAAATAACTACAACTTTTTGATAGTGAAATAATATGGCTAGGTTATTGGTAGCTGCAAACCTTGCCAGATCTTGAATAATTGTCTATTCTAAAAAAAAGCTTAAATTTGAGCGTTTTTTTGTGGAGGCTCGTACTAATTTAGCTTAGCTACTGGACTCTACAAATGTTCGCTAATGTTCACAGATGTAACTATTGCTACAAAATTATTCAACTAAGTTCATGAGAAATTTATCTTTCAGGTTGAATTGAGCTAGAATTGCATCAGTCATCATAACTTCTGTTGATTTAATTCTGTCCTTTTTGCTTAAAAGAGTTAAGCCTTAAATTCAAAATAATATCTAGCAAAAATGTAGTTGAGAGCCAGTCCATTGCAAGCGCCGGATCGCCGCTTGGGGAGTGCCTTTTATCCTCTAGAGATAAATTTTGTTTGTAACTTGGCAACTTTCCACACCGGAGGATGGTTTTGGAACTCCTAGCTCAGAATAATTACCTGTCAAAAATGCATCAACCCCTGATTTTGGCTGTAGATGATGATGAAGATAATTTAGAGCTGCTGACTGAAGTTCTTTACCCTCTAAATTGTCATATCATCACCGCAAAAGATGGGCGCTCCACGATTAGTATTGCCCAACAGCAGCGCCCCGACCTCATCTTGCTGGACATATTATTACCGGACATCTGCGGTACGGAAATTACCCGGATGCTCAAGCAAAACCCGCAGACGCAAAACATCACCGTCATTGCAGTAACAGCATTAGCACGAGCCGAAGATCGAGAAAGTTTACTCGCAGCAGGCTGTAGTGCTTATATTAGTAAGCCTTATATGCTAGACGATTTAGAAGCTGTTATTTGTCGCTATCTGGGTTTGAATCCGACTTTAGCCTTTGTTTGACTCGCCTTGTAGTGTCTAAACCTGAGATGTTGGGAGCGCTATCCAAAAGAGCAACAATGCTAGTACGACCAGTTTCAAATGTACTGTTGCAAATTACGTCCACTACAGGTACGCCAATCGTCTGTTCAATTAAAGATTGCAGGTGCGGTTCTAAGAATTTGAGCAAGTTAGTTCTAACTTGTGAAGCAAGATCTATCTGTTGATTTTCTCCTAAAAACTGTTCTAATCGGGTAATAGAATCATCTGCCAATATTGTGACTGTTCGATCGACAATATGACAAGAAACTTGGGGCAGCTTGTATCCGAGGTGAGTACGGTAAAGTTCTATAACTTGCTGTACTAACTCTTGTTGTAGCTGCTCTAACGTGGGAGATAAAGATTCTTCCATATCGTGCCAGCAGCAAAAACGAATAAGTAAATTTTCCTAAAATTTATCAGTATAAGCGATCGCATTAATCAGCCTTGAGATGTAGATCTTTATAAGGGAGCAGGGAGCAGGGCGCAAGGTAAGTTACCAGTCACAAATCACAATTAAATTACTTGCCACTCATTACACCCTATACTCTTTCTTCACTGATAAACTGTCAACTGATAACTGTTAAAAGATTGCCTGAACGCGAAATTTAAGGCTGTATATGGCTACACTTTAACCTTAGTTAGCTATGATACGCGATCGCCGTCCAAATCTTGCTATTTCTTGCCAAAATCGAGAAATTTAATGATATATTTTCATTTATGACAATTTGTAGCTTTCAACCAGCATGAGATTGTCTATTGGCGTAATTTTTGGTATGCGTAGCAAAAATTACAAATTGCAGTAAAATTCAATGTTGTTGCTTGCTGTTGCTAGCTTGCTACTTACATTCGTACTGAGTACGGAGACGAGCAACCTACAGCGGCTAGTACGAGCCAATTCATCACCAGCGCCGATTGCGATTGCCGCTAGGGGGAATGCCTCGTCGTAGAAGCAACCATCTTTGTTGTCATGTCGTGCAACAAAAATTTTCTTACTTCTACGACTAGCTCCAAACGTATTATGGACATGCAAACTCGTTTTAGTTTCTCTCTAGAGGCAGATTCTTTTCAGCCGCTTGTTTTAGCTGTAGATGATAACGATGATAACTTGCAGTTACTCGCCCAAATTTTAGCGATCGCCGATTGCGACTATATCACTGCGGTTGATGGAAAGAGTGCAATTCTCAAGGCAAAAAGCTATCGTCCCAGCTTAATTTTGTTAGACATGATGCTGCCAGATATTAGCGGTATAGATGTGACGCGAACTCTCAAACAAGACCCGCAAACTCAGGCAATTCCAATTATTGCGGTGACAGCAATGGCAAGAACTGAAGATAAAGAAAGTTTCATTACCGCAGGCTGCGTAGAATGCGCGATCAAACCTTATGATATTGTCCAATTAGAAACGGTAATTCGGAAGTATGCCTTTGGTGGAATTGGAAAACTTGATAGCTAATGGTTGATAGTTGATAGTTGATAGTTAATGGTTGACAATCGCAGCCAAGAACGCTCTACCATCGATCTACAACTAAACTAAGAATTGCGTACAGACGGCGGGCTAGCTAAGATAGCAACTGTTGCAGTCCGACCCGTCTCTATTTTGGTATTACTCAGAATATCCAATACTTCTACACCCACAATTTCCTCAATTAGGTCTTTTAGTTGGGGTTGAAGTGCTTGATCTAATTCTTCTCTAACTTTTTCGCCTAATTCCTCTTTCCCGCTTTCTACTAGCAGTTGTTCCGGCTGAGTTACTACATCTTCCAGAATAATCGCAATTTTTTCATCAAACATTTGACAAAAAACTTGGCTTGGTCGATGCTCTAACTGAGCGCGATACAGCGCTTGAATGCGTTGCGATAGAGTGCGTTCTAATTGTCCCCGGGTCGGAAAAGATGAGTCCATGTTAAAAATTTAGCTGAATCAAACTTAGCGCCAAACATCTGCTAATAGATAGATGATAAAGATAAAAGGCGCAAAATAGAAGTCGTAAGTCGTAAGTAGAGTGTGGGTAATTGGTAGTTGGTAGTTGGTAGTTGGTTGGTATTCTCCCCCTCAACTCCCTCAGCATCATAAGCACCCTCAGCTCTATACTACTGGGGATAGATGAGAATCTTATAGGTATCGGGCGTAGGGTTGACAGCTTGCTCTACGGCTGCTGAGAGTTGTTGTAGGGGATAGCGATCGCTGATTAAGGCATCAACGTCAATGCAGCGATTGAAAACAAGATCGACAGCAAGACTTTGCAGGCGATAAGAAGAACTATAACTGCCAATTAAATCGATTTCGCGGCGATAGATAAGATTAGGATTGAGGGAAATTTCAACCTCGTCGGGAAATTCGGCAAAAAACAGAATCTTACCACCCTTGCGCGTGCCATCGAGAGCTTGAGCAAACGCCTTTTCACTAGGGACGGCAAGTAGAGTCGTATCGACTCCCAAACCGTCTGTTAAAGCTTGAATTTTAGTGCTTAAGTCGCGATCGCGCGCATCAAAAGCAGCATCGGCTCCTAATTGTAAAGCTTTTTCGAGCCGCGATGGTAATAAATCGGTAGCGATCGCCCTTGCACCGAAGTATTTAACTAACATCACGAACATGAGTCCGATGGGACCCGCACCAGTCACTAATACCGTTTGTCCTGGGGCAATTTGTGCCTTTTTGACTGCTTTGAGACAGCAATTCGTTGGCTCGACAAAACTCGCTTGCTCAAAGCTAACGCGATCGGGAATCGGAATCAAGCCACCATTGCGGACAATGTGACCGGGTACTTTCACATATTCAGCAAATCCACCCCCACTAGGCACAAAACCAGCCGTTGTAGAGATATTTTTATAAACCTCACACATAGAAAAATTGTCATTCAGGCAATAGCGACAACGCATACAGGGAATGTGGTGCATCACCACGACTCGCTGTCCTACTTGCCAATCGCTAACTTGGTTTCCAATTGCGGCGACAACTCCAGCCGTTTCATGCCCAAAAATGCGCGGTGGTTCGTAGAGAGGATAGCGAATCTTTTTGATATCTGATTGGCATAAGCCAACAACCCGCACTTGCACCAAGACTTCATCCGCTTCAATAACTGGTACGGGTAATTCCTCATAACTCAATCGATCCACACCGCGAAATACCTGGGCTTTCATAGCTTGTAGTCATTAATCCAGTACTTTAGAATGTAGCAGTTATCAGTTATCAGTGAAGAAGGGGTGTAGGGTGTGGGGTGTGGGGTGTAGTGGATTGTTAACTGGTAACAGGTCACTGGTCACTGCTTCCTTGTCTCCCTTGTCTCCCTTGTCCCCCTTGTCTCCCTTGTCTCCCTTGTCCCCCAGCGACTCCCAACTCCCGACTTCTTATCACAAGCTAGAATCATTTTGGAACCGTGATGAGATTTGGTTATGTTACGGCGATCGACAGAGAGATTCATCGCCAGAACCGCCAGCTATCGCTATGATTAACTAACACTAAAAACGCCCAATCATTGCCACTGCTTTTGCAACTGCCACAATGCTAGGTGAAATTATCAAAGGGCAATACCAGATCGTCCAAATCCTTAGTAGTAGCGATTACTGTCAGACCTATCTGGCACAAGATCTCGTTACCCCCTCACCGCAAGCATGTATTGTCAAACATCTCTTGCCTGGACCATCCGGTCGCACTAGCTCCCTGTCTTCTCTACGGCGTGTATTTACTCGTGAAGTCGCAGCGCTAGAAAAATTGAGTACTTATTCCCAAGTACCGCAATTGTTAAACTATTTCGAGCTAGATCAACAATTTTATCTGGTATTAGAATACATTCACGGACAGCCACTGAATCGAGTTTTGGCTCCAGGAGTACGCTGGAGTGAAACCCAAGTCATCGATTTTTTACAGGAAGTCCTTACTATTCTAGAAGTGATTCACGCCCACGGGCTAATTCACCGCGATATTAAACCCAGTAACTTAATTCAGCGTGACAGCGACGGCAAGTTGGTACTGATCGATTTTGGGTCGGTCAAGCAGGCATGGACGCAAGTTGTCACTGCCGCAGGACAAACCAATGCCAACTTTGCTATGGGAATTCCAGCGACAATGGCGATCGGCACGCCAGGCTATATGCCCAGCGAACAAAGCCGAGGTCGTCCTCGCCCGAATAGCGACATTTATGCCTTGGGAATGATTGCGATCCAAGCGTTGACTGGAATGCAACCAACAATGCTTCTAGAAGATGCCGACAGTGGGGAAGTCATTTGGCAACATCTCACAAATGTCACTCTAGCTTTGGGATCGATTTTGAATCAAATGGTACGCTACCATTTCACCGAGCGCTACCAATCAGCAACTGAAGTCCTAGCGGATCTCCAACCACTCCTACCAACAGCAGCACTGTCACAACCAACACCTATCTCAAGAAGTTCTGCCCCAAATTCTGCCTCAACTGCTCCAAATTCTAGTAGTCATCATGCATCGGCGGTGAATGGATCGGGAACGAAGTCGAGAAGAACATCAACTGGAGGGCAGCAACAGATAGCGCTATGGTTGGGGATGGCAATTGGCATTACTTCGGCGCTGGGATTAATTCTAGGCTTGTATTACGCTCTTCGACCAGGATCGAAGGCTGTGCCACCGATCGCGCCACCTAAAGCACAATTTGCCGCGATCGCCTCGAATCGGCTTTCCGATCGCTATACGTTGACTCAAACTTTAACCGGACACACAGATTCAGTATGGGCGATCGCTGTCAGCCAAGATGGACGTACGTTGGTCAGTGGTAGTGCAGATAAAACGATTAAGGTATGGGATCTACAAACTAGAGAATTACAGCGCACGCTTACCGGACATACAGATACAGTACGGGCGATCGCTCTGAGTCAAGATGGACAAATTTTGGTGAGCGGTGGCGGCGAAAAAACGGTACGGCTGTGGAATATCACAACAGGCAGACCCTTGGGAAGGCTGCTCGGACATGGGGGACCTGTATGGACTGTTGCCATCAGTCAAGACGGACAAACGCTTTTTAGTGCGGGAGAAGATGGAACCGTCAAGCTGTGGAACGCCCAGAACGGACAACTGCATCGCACGCTCCCAGCACACGATCGCCGGGTGTTTTCCTTGGCTGTAAGTCCTAACGGGCAAACTTTTGCTACTGGCAGCATCGATCGCACGATTAAGTTATGGGATTTAGCTACAGGAAGACTACTACGCACGCTGACCGGGCATACTGATGCAGTCAGGGCAATTACCTTTAGCCCCGACGGACAACATCTGGCTAGCACGAGTTGGGATAAAACCGTGAAGATTTGGAACTGGCGAACTGGAGAGCAACTACAAACGCTGGCAGAACACGAGCATAGAACTGTTGCGATTGCTTACGGTCATGATGGTAATACCCTAATGAGTGCAAGCCTCGATCGCACGATCAAAATTTGGCAGCCGCAATCGGGACAACTCCTACACGATCTACTAGCTCACACCGACTGGGTATTAGCGATCGTGCCTAGCCCCAGAGGTCAAACCTTAGTTAGCAGCAGCAAAGATCGGACAATCAAAATTTGGGAATAGCAAGTTGTCATTGGTCATTGGCAAATTATAAGTTCTTCCCTACTCCCTGCTCCCTACTCCCTAATGACTGAATGAATTCTCAATTTCATACCGATGTCCTAGTCGTTGGCGGTGGTACTGGCGGTACGGCTGCGGCAATCCAAGCAGCGCGCTCTGGTGCAAAAACAATGCTGGTCAGTGAATTTCCTTGGTTAGGAGGTATGCTGACATCAGCTGGGGTATCGGTTCCTGATGGTAACGAATTAGAAGCATGGCAAACAGGCTTGTGGGGAGCATTTTTGCGGGAATTGCAGCAATGCCAGCCGGAAGGATTAGACCATAGCTGGGTGAGCTTTTTTAGCTTCGACCCGCGTATAGGAGCGCAGATTTTTGCTCGATGGGTACAAGAATTGCCTAACTTGAATTGGCTGGTGGGACAAGTACCGCAAGCCGTTTTACGCCAAGGCGATCGCATTTTTGGGGTAGAATTTGCAGAGTTTACAGTTACTGCCGAAATTACCATTGATGCTACGGAGTTAGGGGATTTATTGGCTTTAGCCGAGATTCCGTACCGTTGGGGTTGGGAATGGCGATCGCAATGGGGAGAACCCAGCGCCCCAATTGCTCCAAACGAGCTAACGACAAAATACCCAGTTCAAGCGCCCACTTGGGTAGGACTCATGCAAGATTTTGGGGACGCGATCGCTCCCGTTATTCTCCCACCACCGTCATACAATCCAGAAATATTTGCTGGAGCCTGGGAAAGTTACGGAGCCGAACAATTTCTTGACTACGGGCGTTTACCAGGCAATTTATTCATGCTCAATTGGCCCATCTGCGGCAACGACTACGGCGAAGGTTTAGACCGGCTAGTTACCTCCACCACGGCTAGATCTGAGTTTCTGCAAGAAAGTTTGTGGCATACGCAGGGCTTCTTACACTATATTCAAACCCAACTTGGAAGGCGATATGGTTTGGCTGAAGGTGTATTTCCTTCCTATGCCAATCGTGTAGGGGCGTACAGTCGTGCGCCCCTACACCACAGTGGTGCATACGCTCTTCACCCTTACTACCGCGAGAGTCGGCGCGTTGTTGGCATGGCTACGGTGCGGGAACAGGATATTTTACCCTTAGCTGAAGGTCGAGTCGCTGCTTTACCAGTCGCTAGTACAGATAAAGTCAACGCGATCGCAATTGGTAACTATGCCAACGACCACCACTACCCGGGTTTCGATTTTCCCCTACGATCGAAATCCATTCGCTGGGGAGGGCGCTGGACGGGAACGCCTTTTACCATACCCTATCATTGTCTAATTCCGGCAGCGATCGACGGCTTCTTAGCGTGTGAACAGAATATTTCTGTCTCTCACATTGCCAATGGTGCGACGCGCTTGCAGCCAGTGGTGATGAATCTCGGACAGGCTGCTGGAATGGCAGCAGCCATGTGTATTTCTAGGGGTTGTCAGCCGCGAGAATTACCCGTAAGAGACGTACAAGAAGCTCTATTACAAGAGCCGCACTGTCCAGCGGCGATCGTGCCTTTATTCAACTCATCACCCGCATCTCCTGACTGGTTAGAATGGCAACGCTACTACCTCGATCGCCCAGAGGAGTATCCTGCTAGCGGGAATCATTGGGGTAAGAAAGGACAGGGGGACAAGGGAGCAACTACCAATGACCTATTACCCATTACCCATTACTCTGGCACTTTTCATCGTCGGGACGTGCAAGACTATACATTGACTATATCCACACCTGAAGAATTACAGGGACACGATTGGACGCTGGTAACTTTGCGATCGCCCATTGACGAAAAACTAGAAACCTATCCAGATAACCAACCAATCGCGGTTTACGGGCGGTTGAACCATGCAGGTAGATGGTTGTTGGTAGAAGAAATTGAGCCGATAGTCAACCATTAACCATTAACTAACAATTGCCAAATTAAAGCGAGCAATATCGCTGCGATCGCCCCAATTAACGTATTCAAAAAATTGACCACATCATGAGTCAGCCAACGGACTTTACCTTCTACCGTTGCGCCAATTAAGCTTTCAATATTAGTGGCAATAAAGGCAGCGATGACACACCAGAGTATGCCTCGTAAATCGATTAAACCGAGTCCCCAAGCTAGCATGGCGATCGCTACCGAACCCGCTACACCAGCCAACGTCCCCTCTAGGCTGACAGCCCCTTCCGTTCCTCTTGCCACAGGTTGTAGAGTCGTAATTAAAAATGTCCTCTGACCGTAAGCTTTTCCAACTTCAGTGGCACAGGTATCGGAAAGTTTGGTGCTGAAACTTGCGACAAAACCTAATAATAGTAGAGACACAATCGGACTCGAATGAGCCACAAAGGTAGTCGCGTTAGCGAAGCTTAACGAATTTATCGCGATTCCTACTGCACACAGTGCCCCCGTCAATGCCGAACTCCAGACATTTTCTGGACCCCTCGCACCAGAACGCTTTTCTGCAATTCCTTCTGCTTCCTTTTGTGCCATACCGATGTATGTCACAGCAGAACCAACGAGAAAATAGAACACGACAACTAATTCACCCTGCCAACCTACACTCAAGTACAAGAGAACACCCAAGAACAAAGCGTGCAATAGCCCAGCCGGAGTTAGCAATTTTTTGGGAGCAATCCAGGCTATACCTAATAAAACTGTATGCACCCCGACAGCAACTAGTACGGAATTGAGGAACGATGAGCTTGAAAGCATCAAGGATAAGTTATTAGTCATCTGAATTTTGCCAGAATCTTAAAAAATTGCGGGTTGTATATGAATCAAACCATTTTTCATCTTGCCTTTCCCATCACCGACATTGCCCCGACAAAAGCCTTCTATATCGATGGTTTGGGTTGCATTCCCGGTCGTGAAACTCCCCATGCTTTGATTTTAAATCTTTACGGGCATCAGCTAGTAGCTCATATGACTAAAGAACCTCTGGCTCCACAGCGTGGTGTCTATCCCAGACACTTTGGTTTAATTTTTTCCTCTAAATTGGAATGGGAAAATTTATTAGAGCGATCGCAACAACAGCAACTTAAATTTAGAGAAACACCCAAACAGCGCTTTGTTGACTCTCCCCTAGAACACTACACGTTTTTCCTAGAAGATCCATTTTATAATCTAATAGAAGTTAAATATTATCGTAACTTGGAAGCTATTTTTGGTAGTTACAACAGCGCTCCCATCGGAGATTTAGTTTAAAACTTATACTCATTCACAAACAAGTTTTTTCAACTTAAAGCTAACTAAATTTTGCACTGTGAACTGCTCCCTGACAACAATTTTAAAATTTTGACTTTTAACTTTTAACTTTTGACTTTTGACTGCGGTGCTTCTAATCGCACATTTCTCCCGCTATTATCAGTACGATAAATCCATTTTTGGCTACCGTCCGACACCACAACCCGCCAACCTTCAACGATCGCCTGCGAGCAAATTTCTTCCGGTTGAGCTAGTCCCAAACAACCATCAGACCAACTTTCGCGACTGTATTTAGTCACTTTTAGTTTCTCTGGAGGAAGATTTTGCTGCTGAGACAAATCGGCAATGACAGCTTTAACGACTTTAGGAGGCACGCGATCGCTTTGACCACTCGCGCCTGTATTTTCAGCAATCTGACTCGGTGCAGCTACAGCACTAGAAATAAAATTAACGCTAAAACACAAAAATAAACTACAAGTCAAAACCAGAGTTAAAAAACTCCTTGTTGATAGACAAAATTTAAAACAATCAATTGTCCTATAGTCCGCATGCGCGGACTTCGTTTGTGTAGCCGCCAATTTTATTCGTCTCATATTCGTTAGATCTTCTTTAAGAGGAACAAACATATTAATTTTCATACAGTTCTAGTGGTAAATTATCTGGGTCTTGAAAAAAAGTAAAACGTTTACCGGTAATTTCGTCTATTCTAATATCTTCTACCTGCACTCTCTGAGCAGTTAGCTCCGTAACAGCGCGATCGAGATCCTCAACAGCAAAAGCTAAATGCCTCAATCCACAAGCTTCCGGTTTACTCGGTCTTGACGGCGGCGTGGGAAAAGAAAATAATTCAATTTGAACTGTATCGCTGACTCTTAAATCTAATTTATAAGAATTTCTCGCCGCCCTAAATGTTTCTTCAATAATCGAAAATCCTAAAATTTCTGTATAGAATTTCTTCGATCGCTCGTAGTCAGAACAAATAATTGCAACGTGATGGACACCTGTAACGTGCATAGATCGGCAAGGAGATAACTGTAAAGGCGCACAACCATGCGCCCATATACTAAGTTATCAAATAATAACTATTAACCTTATTCTTAACCCTCGCAGGCGGGTTTTGCCTGTGTAGTCGCGACTTACAGTCGCCCCTATACAGATTCGATCGCGGTTTTCAATTGGATGCAATACACGTCTGGTAGGGGCGCACAGAGAAAGCGCCCCTACAAATGTCATCCACACAATCGAGAATTGCTATGAGATCAACCAACAACCAATCTTTGAAACTGTCGATCGCGCCGCAACTCATCCCATCCCGCATCAGCCATTGCTTTTTCTCTATACTCTCTTGGATTGAGATAGATCGCTTGTTGTAAATTTGCCAAAGCCAAATCGGTATCTCCTGCGGCTGCAAAACAGCAAGCACGATTGTAGAAAGCATCGCCGAAGTCTGGCTTGTATTTAGAACCTGGATTATGGCTGGCGATCGCCTTTTCGTAGCGTAGGCGGACGGACTGTAACCGATCCAAACAGTTACACCATAAATTATCCAGAGAATACCAGAAGTCTTGCGGCTCGGCAATCTCTACCTCATTTGCTCCGTTTTGTTGCCAACCCCGATTGTATCGGTGCATATACTGCATTGCTCGGTCGTAGCTAAAAATTGCTTCTCTGTACAATCCCAATTCTTGCAACGCCAGACCTCGATGATACCAAACCTGATAGCGTAAATTGCGATGATATGTTTTTGTATATTTGAGCGATTCGTCGTAATTGGCGATCGCCTGTTTATAACGCCCTAAGTGATGTAATGCCAAACCTCGATGATACCAGACTCGATAGGGAAATCCTTTGTAGTAATCTCTAGCACAATCTAAAGCTTTATCGTAACTCGCGATCGCCTCTCGATAGCGTTTTAACTCAAATAATAATAAACCTCGGTTAAACCAAGTAAAACCGTATCCTGGCAAACGTCCGAGAAAGCGATCGCAAGCCGCGATCGCTTCTTGATAGCGTTTTAATTTACATAGATAAAAGCTGCGCTCTCGTAAAGGAATATATCGCCATTCTTTTAGTACAGCCGCTATATAGAAATAGATCGATGGAAATGCAACGAGGGATAGCAGAAAATTTTTCGTCACAATGCCAAATACGAATGTTGCTACAAGTATCCCCAGGAGTAAGGCTAGCAGAACTATAACTTGCATAAACCAATAGAATCAGCAAAATTCCTTTAAGAGTTCTGACAGATAGCTTTCCCCATACTGTAGAATTTGCCGTCAGTAGGTTCACTTAATCAAGATGCGCCGGAAATTTTTTGCTCCCCTAGCGATCGCCCTGTTCAGCATAGCGGCGATCCTATGCTTCTCTTCTGTAACTCTCATAGCCTCGCCAACTCCTCCCAAACCCAATTCAAACTCTGCCGAAATTAGGGGAGTATGGCTGACGAATATTGATAGTGACGTGTTATTTAAACGCGATCGCCTCAGTCAAGCAATCCAAACCTTACATCGATTAAATTTTAATACTATCTATCCGACGATTTGGAACTGGGGATACACGTTGTATCCTAGCTCAGTTGCTGCAAACACCATCGGGCGATCGCTCGATCCCACGCCTGGATTACAAGGACGAGATATCTTACAAGAAATTATCCAGCAAAGACATCAACAAAATGCTTTTCAGGGCGATCGACAACGCATGGGAGTCATTCCCTGGTTTGAATTTGGTTTTATGGCTCCTGCTGATTCCCAGTTGGCAAAACGCCACCCTCAGTGGCTAACTCGTAGGCGAAATAATCAGGAAATTTGGTTAGAAGGTAAACACAAACGAGTCTGGCTTAATCCTTTTCATCCTGAAGTACAGCAGTTTATTCAAAGTTTAATTTTAGAAGTTGTGACGAAATACGATATAGACGGAATTCAATTTGACGATCATTTCGGTTTACCTTCAGAATTTGGCTACGATCCATTTACCGTGAATTTATATCAACAAGAACATCAGGGAAAAAAGCCACCTAGCGATCCCCAAGATTCCGAATGGCTGCGCTGGCGTGCTGATAAGATTACGGCTTTTTTGAAACAGGTATTTCAAGCAGTCAAGCAACAGAAACCGAATTGCATAATTTCAATTGCGCCCAATCCTCAAAGAGTTTCCTACGACCTTTTTCTTGCAGATTGGGCAGATTGGGACAGACAGGGATTGGTTGAAGAATTAGTTTTACAAGTCTATCGCAACGATCTCAAAGTATTTCTAAGCGAATTACAATACCCAGAAGTGCAAGCAGCACGAAAACACATTCCAGTAGGAATTGGAATTTTATCAGGCTTAAAAGGTAAATACGTTCCGTGGGGGCAAATTCAAAATCAAGTTCAAGTTGCTCGCAGACATAACTTTGCAGGAGTTTCTTTCTTTTTCTATGAAACTTTATGGAATTTAGCCAAAGAATCTCCAAAAAAACGTCAGTTGGGATTTCAAAAAATATTTTCCCTTCCTGTAAATAGACCAAATACTTTAGTGGGATGGCAACCAGAAAAACTCGCTAGAAATGCTTTGTAAAGTAGTTTCTATTATTTTAGCCGATACACAATTGCGATCCCCCAACCCCTTTAAAAAGAGGCATTTATTCCCCATTGAAAAAGTTGTGTTCTTCAAATAACTTAAAAAAGAGCTATCTATTCCCCCCTTTTTAACGGGGGTAGGGGGGATCGATATTTCTAACTTCAAACACGTAATTCCTTGACTTTTTATAGCAGTTTTCAGTCACATGAGGTACACAGATCTGTAGGGGCGCACAGCTGTGCGCCCCTACAAATGTAATGCATTAGAATTGGAATTGCTATATATCGCTCAGTAGTTTCACTAATGCCAGATTAGTGAAATATTTGCTATAGAGATAGAGCAATTTATTAGATTGAATTAAATATAAAGTTTGCCTAGAAGCTGAAAATGGGCAAACTGAAATAGTCATGAAACATGAAAAATATACAAAACTATGATAAAAAAACGCAATTTGATGCTATTCGACCTTTCTATTTTTGGTCATCATGCAGCATACATTAAATATCTCATACAATATTGGGGCGATCGCCAGTTAGCAGATAGACTCGACGTAGTTGTATCACCAATGTTTCTTGAAAAACACGCTGATGTTGTCGGTCTCGTTAACGAATATAATCAAAATAATATTCAAATAGTAGCGATCTCCGCCGCAGAAGACGCTGCGCTCAATTCTCGAAATTCCAAGTTAAAGCGTGCTTGGCGCAATTTTCAAGAATGGCAAATACTTTGTCGATATGCTAAGTCTTTAAACGCTAGCGAGTGTCTGATTATGTATTTAGATACTTGTCAAATTCCACTAGCTCTAGGATTCAAGTCACCTTGCAAATTATCTGGAATATATTTCAAGCCAACTTTTCACTATAGCGACTTTAGTAGCTACGTACCTTATAGAAAAAGTTTTCTGCAACAACATTGGGAAAAAACTGTCATAGCACGGATGCTAAAGCATCCACAATTGAAGACTCTCTTCTGTCTCGATCCCTTCGTCATCAAACATTTGGATCGATTGAATTCTCATGTAGCAGCCGTACATTTACCAGATCCAGTCCAAGTCGATCGCCATGTTTCTGAAATCATACAGCCAGACCTTCTCAAAACAAAATTAAGTATTGATGCTAATCGGCAAATATTTCTTCTGTTTGGTTCGTTTGAAGCCGAACGTAAAGGAGTGTATCAAACGCTGGAAGCGATATCGCAGTTGCCATCAAATCTTAGCGCACAGATCTGTCTTTTAATTGTCGGCAATGCATATCCGCCAGAGCAAGCAGCCATCCAGTCACAAATTGAGCGAGTTCAGCAGTCACACCCCGTACAAATTCTGACACGGTTTGAATATATTTCTGAAGATACCGTACAAGCATATTTTCAACTTGCTGATGTCGTATTAGCCCCATATCAACATCATATTGGTATGAGTGGCATTTTACTATTAGCTGCCGCAGTCCAAAAACCAGTTCTCAGTTCCAACTACGGTTTAATGGGAGAAATGGTTAAACGCTATCAGCTAGGGTTAGGTGTAGACTCCGCGATACCAAGTGAAATTGCTCAAGGATTAATTCGATTTGTGACTGACGCTACAAGTTTAGGCGATCGCAATAGCATGAAACAGTTTGCCGAGCAAAATACTGCCGAGGAATATGCCAAGGTAATTTTTCAGTACGTGTAAGATTTCATAATTGTAGGGTGTGTTATTTAACGCACTCTATTAGTTAAGTTTCCTTGCTACCAGAACTAATAGACTGATGAGTTGTAGCAGACTCTGATTTTGGCTTACTTACACCCATGCCTAAACTGCGAAAATAAATCCCACCTACAGTCACTAAAAACGCTACATAAGATATTGCCTGGACTAAAAATAGGTCGTCTCGATAGCCAAATAAAGCTTTTAAGATTACGCCAGGAAATTGCTCGTCTGGTAAAATTTTCGAGGTATTCCATACTCTTGGTCCCAAAATACACGAGGGATTGCGGGTGAAGCGTTCGTAATAAAAACACAGACTTTCTGACTGTCGATTCAATTTGGCAAGAGTAGCAATAGCAGTATCAAAATGTGCCAGTGCAGAAACAACTAACCCCGCCACGATTAGCAATAATAGAACGCCCATGATTTGAAAAAATAGGCGAATGTTAATTTTTACGCCCCACTTAAATAACAAAAATCCGATCGCGATCGCACTCACTAAACCACCAATTGCCCCAATCGCCGGAAAAAAACCTTGTTGAAAATTGGCAGCAATAAATAAGACGGTTTCAAACCCTTCTCGCAGTACGGCAATGAAAATTAAGCTAAAAACGCCCCAACCCGCACCATTGTTCTGTTTGAGCGCCGCCGTCACCGTCCCTTCCACTTCCGCCTTCAAAAACCGCGCCTGACGAGTCATCCAAATCAGCATCCAACTAAGCATAGCGATCGCGATAACGCTGAAGACTCCTTCCATCAGTGGCTCTACCACTGGAGTATATTCAGGATTTATTGAACCTACAGCTTGAATGATGGCACTGAATAACAAACCCACCAACGCACTCGCAGCGATTCCAACTCCAACACCAGCATAAACCCAGGAGTTGAGTTTGCTCTGTTTGGCTTTCTTGAGCAAAGCCAAAACTATCCCCACGACGAGGGCTGCTTCTACTCCCTCCCGCAGAGTAATGACAAAAGTAGGTAGAGCGGCACTAAAATTCATTGGATTTTCTAAGTAATTTTATCCAGATAATTTCACAAAATCACTGATTGTTAATAGTCAATAGTTAATTGTTTGCAACTACAAACCATCAACGATTGACCATCAACACTACACAGTACTACCACTAAAGTCGCGTAGCATCTTTTTAATTTCGATGTTGTGCAGTTCTTCCGTTCCAATCATGGTACGGGCAAATTCCTCTAGATAAACGCTGGCATCTTCTACAGTGTCGAGCAGCTTTTTATATAAATCTAGCGCTTTCCGTTCGTGAGAAAGACTTTCTTCCAAAATATCCCGTACCGTATGCTGGTGGGTTTCCTCCATCGGAGCAATTCTCAGGCTGGGATGTCCTTCTAAACCAGTTAAAATTTCTCCTACTTGTTGGGCATGTGTGAGTGACTCGGTAGCTTGCAGTTTGAAAAACTCGACAATTGGAATCCGGTTGGGACCAGTCACCATGAGAGAGTAGTGGGTATAGCGTACCACTCCCGCCAGTTCAAACTCCATGATGGAGTTTAGCAGTTCGATTGTCTTTTTTTGGTCGAGTTCGCGCATTGTTATTTGTCATTTGTTATTGGTCATTGGTCATTGGTCAGTAGGTTGTAGCATTTCGTTATTACCTACTGACGACAGACGATCTATAACTGTAACAAATCTGGGTTTAGGCGGAGGGATTAGATTTGCTAATAACTTGCTGCGAGTTTTGCTCGATCGCTTTGACTAACTGAGATACTTCCTCGGGAGTATTGACAGGTTTAGCTGGGGGAACGGCAGAGGGCCAAGCTTTGGCAAGGTCTTTGAAACTCGTTTCTATTGTCTTGTGTGCTTCGGGGTTTTCCTTTGCCATTTGGTCGGCTATCTTTTGATAAAGGTTGTTGGCATAGATGACAAAACCACGGGAGTCTTGGTACTCAATTGCAGCTGAAATTTTACCATTGGCGATCGCCGCTCCATATTCGGAGTTAGCAGCATCGAGTAATTCGTTGATGACTTGAAGGTTAAATGCGGCAGAGGAACGCTCGTTTTCTGGTAATGCCGCGATCGCGCCGTCTACCGCTTGCATAGAAGCTGAGAAGTCGGCTTGCACTTTATCGGACTTGGGCTGAGCTCTAATCAAATCTTGCAAGCCAATCAAAGTTGTCTTAAATTCTTTAACATTGCGTTCGTTGAGCTGATCTTCCACATCCACGTAGATTTCTTCTACTGGGTGTCCGATGTGGGGTTCTGCTTGCTTCGGTAGCTGTTTGTCGAGTAATTCTTTTGCTACGATTAAGTGTCCTTTCATCAAGCCGAGTTTGGACATGTAGTCTACATCTTTAGCTTCCCCAGTCAGCACCACATCTTCTACTGTCACCATGTCCTTAATTTTGTCGAATTGCTCTTGGGTAACGACGTTTTTAGAGACGAGTTCTTCGGGATTAGCGTAGGGGCGACTGGCTTGAATTTTATTAGACAAGGCAGGTACGCCTAACATGGCTTCAAATTTATCTAATTCTGAAAGGATGGCAGTATTGATGTTAATTTGCTCTTTTCCACCGTGTTGTTGATGGTTGGGTGCAGAGGCGCTTGTATTCGTTGCAGGGGCTGGAGAGGGATTATTAGTAGTATCTGGTGTTTGTTGAGTGCAACTAACAACGATCGCCAACATTGCGGCGCTGATACTGAGTAACAAGAACCGCGCGATCGCCCTAATTCTGCGATCGAAGCCTAGAAACCAAGAATCTTTTTCTTGTGCCACTCTCCGCCCGTTGGGTAATTTCTGCAACATTTTCAGCCTTCCTTATTGAAAAGTGAGTTTCGGTGAAAATTATTGTCAACTGATTTGACAAAATTTAGTAGTTATGCTTGGCTAATCACGTCAAAATAGCCCATGCATCCTGCTTCGGCGATCGCGTCTTGATGGGGGTGAAACATATACTTGCCCGTATAGGGGTAAGCAAATTCTAAAATGTGACGTTCGGCTGTCCCCATCGTGATGACATCTGATTCGTGGCTGGGGTTGAGAGTCATGCCCGTGGGATAAACCTTGAAGAAGTTAGCGTGAATGTGAAATGTCACCGCCGGATCTAATTCGATCATGTTCAGCAAATAAAGCCGAATGAGCTGATTTTGGTAAACAGGTATCGGATGCATGTGGTAGTAATCCGGCAACCCATTAAAGGCATACAGCTCGTTGTGCTTATCTTCATCCACATCAAAGCCACCCATAACTAAAACCATTTCATCCGCTGGCGATCGTCCTTGAGGCGGATCGATGATAAACATACCGTACAATCCCTTACCGATGTGACGGGTCACAGGCTCGGCGTGACAGTGGTAGAGGTGAATGCCATATGGCTTTGCCTCAAATTCGTAAACTGTTGCCGCACCATGCCGAATCGGACGCACGCCATCTTCTTCTGTAGGATGAATGCCGTGAAAGTGCATTGAATGAGAATGCCCGCCTTGATTGAGAAAGACAACACGGATGAAATCACCTTGTTTGGCGCGTAAAGTTGGTCCTGGGATGCGATTGTTAAAATTCCAGGTGTTAAAAACAACAGCGCGATTGAGTTGAATCGTCGTGTTTTGAGCTGTAATCCGAAATTCGCGAATATTTCTGCCGTTTTCTCGTTTCAGCGTGCCGTAGTCGAAATCTCTGAGAACGGTCATGGGTTGCAAACCGCGCTCGTCTGATGGATCGCTAGGTGGTATGGGTGGCACGCGCGCGGCGGAATGACTTCGAGATGCCAAGTGTAGCCCTACAGCAGCAGCACCGGCAGTTCCTGCACTTGCTAAACCCCATTTCAACAATTGGCGGCGGTTCCAAGTTTTTGATTTGCTCAGAAAAAATTTGTTCGGCATGATATCGCCAGCGTAGCGGCGGAATCTTTTGACAAATATTCGCAGATAATTTTCTGACCCTCTAGTATAGTTTTAGAGAAAATTACTGTCAATAAAATAGTGAAAATTTTTGATACTTGAGATAGATGTATACTGACTTTTTGTAGAGTAAGGAAAGTCAGTTATCAGTGAAGAAAGGGAGCATCTTCCAAATTACAGTAGGGACGACTGTAGCTAAGTGGTGGTTCGAGGGCGTGTTCTAGTAAGAATTTGGCATCACCCATGACTCGTTCGGTTGTACCGTCGTAAACCACTTGACCCTGACTCAAAACCACGGTGCGATCGCATAAATCTAAAGCTAAGTCTAAGTCGTGGGTGGCAACGAGTTGAGTAATCGGCAGAGATTTGAGCAATTTGATCGATCGGCGGCGAGAACGAGGATCGAGTTGAGCTGAGGGTTCGTCTAGCACTAAAATCTGGGGTTGCATAGCCAAAACACCCGCGATCGCAATTCTTTTTTTCTCTCCTCCTGAGAGGTTCTCCGTACTGCGATGTCCGTACCATTCTGGATCGATGTTTACATGTGCCATCGCTTGCAAAACTCGTTTATGCAATTCTTCTCCCCGCAAACCCAAATTCATCGGACCAAAAGCTATATCTTCCCAAACTGTGGGCATAAATATTTGATCGTCAGGATTTTGAAATACTAGCCCGACAAAATTCCGAATTAATTGTAAATTTTCAGGCTGCACAACCCACTCTCCTACCATCACCCTCCCTTCTTGAGGCAGAATAATTCCGTTTAAGTGTAACTGTAATGTCGATTTTCCCGAACCATTCGCCCCAATTAAGGCAACTCGCTCGCCAGATGCGATCGCCAAATTCACTTTCCTGAGTGCCTGCGTACCATCAGGGTAGGCATAACTGAGATTTTCTACAAGGATCGGGTTGTGATGCATTTTAACTAGAGCCGAGAAGAGAGAGTTGCAACGCAGTTACCAAGTCGTAATTCGTAAGTCGTAAGTCGTAATTCGTAAGTCACTGATAACTGATAACCGATCGCCAGTCACTTTCTAAATAAATAAACACTTTGTCCTGCTAGCATCACAATTAAAGTTAGCGCTAAAGCGACAATGTCGCGTCTTCCTGCTGAGGGGATTTTTTCAACTGGAAATGCTCCTCGATAACCGCGCGATAACATAGCATGATGAATTCGTTCGCCGCGATCGTAAGTACGAATGAATAGAGAACCAATCGTATTTCCAATAACTAATCGCTGCCAGTATCTATTAGTCATTAAGTTACGACAGGCTGCTGCTCGTCGCATCGCGTTGAATTCACCTATCAATACACCTAAATAGCGATACATAGAAGCAATAGTTGCGACGAGTAAAGGTGGAGTACGCAACTCTAATAACCCATTTAACAAAGCTGGCACTGATGTCGTTAAAGTCAGTAAATTTAACATCATGAGCGATAGCAACGCCTTCAGCGTGACGCTACCCAATACGGTTAATCCTGTGGTGGTGATTCGTAAAAATCCCCATGTCCAAATAACTTCGCCTCCATCCCGGAACAAAGTCCCGAGTAAAACTACACTTACAAAGGACAATTCCACGGCTATGCGTTTGAGCAGTACGGGTAAAGTAATGCGAGTGAGAAATAATAAGCTAATAACGGCTATGCCGTAAATTCCCCACGTCCACCAGTGTCCGTTGGGAGTCAAGACAATGGCAAAAACCATCAGTAAAACACACAAAATGCGAGTGCGTGGTGCAAGGGCGTGCCAAACAGTATTTTTGTGGCTATCAATATCTAGCTGAAATGCCCCAATATGTAATAGCGTCATTGGTCATTGGTTATTAGTCATTGGTCATTGGTCATTGTCATTTGTGAGTAGCTGGACTCTTTTCTAGCCACCAGCCACTGGTTCCACCAGCCACTAGTCACTGATAACTGACAACTGCTTACCGATCGCCTTCCTCGGAGGAGCTAGACTCACCACGGACAACTATTTTCCCGATTCCCCAGGCTAAGCCGAAAGTAGCTAGCGTACCGACTAAACCAGCTATGGGGGTTGCTATTCCTTCAGGAACTCCTCGCAGGGCATATTCATCGAAAATGGAGTAAAAAGGTAACTTGCTAGCTGGGGCATCCTCTGCGGCTTTGTCTTCAAATTTAAGGTCTTGGGAAACTCTGTCTAAGCCGTCGGGATCTTGACTGGCAAAGGGAGAGAGGAAAACGGCAACGATGAGGGCAATTCCCAATCCAGCGATCGCAAAAGCACGGTTACGCGATCGCGTCAAATTATTACTCATACGGTAGTCTCGCTAAAATCAGTTCCAAAGCTTTTCAAAATCGAGAGGGACACGAGATAAATGTCTGCTTTTGACTTTCGACTTTTGACTTTTGACTTCTTTCTCTAACCCCCAACTCCTATTCTGTTTCTTGGCGATACAGCCCGACGGGGTGGATCGTAAAACATATCGGGGCGAGTTCGCCAGATGAAGACAAGTGCTACAACTGTAATTGCGGCTTCACCAATCCCAATGAGGACGTGCCATGTTGCCATAGCTCCGATTGCGACTGCTAAGGGAACGGTTCCAGAGATAGCAAGTTGAATCGCGCAAATAATCGCGGCAATCATGACACTTGCCCAAGCCGCGATTGCTGCTCCTACAGCCATCCCTGATAATTTATTTCTACCAATGGCAAAGCGAATTGCTTTGTAAAGGTAGTAACCGGCAAACGTACCGATCAGACCCATATTGAAGATGTTGGCTCCTAATACTGTCAAGCCTCCATCTTGAAACACCACCGCTTGGACGATGAATACGACTGTCATCACTAGCGTTCCCGCCCAAGGACCTAAAAGCGCTCCTGCTAGAGTACCTCCCAGCAAATGACCGGATGTACCTCCTGGAATGGGAAAGTTGATCATCTGTGCGGCGAAGATAAATGCAGCGCAAACGCCCATTAGAGGCACTGCCTTTTCCTGGTAGTCTGCTTGCACGCGATTTAGAGATATAGCGATCAGGGCGATCGCCAGTATCCAGGTAACAGCAATTACGGGTAGGTTTAAAAAGCCATCTGGGATATGCAGCGCTAGATATGGCTGTATTGAATGATACAGCCAACCAGAAGAAAGAGCTTGCATCAATGGAACGATTGGCATAGCTTTATGCTTTATTCAGCAGACATAATCTTAATCAGCCTTTTAATCAAAACGATTTTGTATAAAAATTTCAATCCTATAGGGGGGCATACAAATCAAGCTTTAGATTATTTTTATAAGATGGAAAAAATGTCTAAATTTAAGCAGCTAAATGCTAATTGTGTGCATTCTCTATTTCTACACCTAAAGATAGAGAAGCGATCGCATTACCTACGAACGCGATCGCTTCAGTCAATTCTCAATAATTTTTGTTCTGGTTATCGGCAACAAACAACGATTTAAACTCAGTTGCCCACAGCTTTCTCAATGCAAATTTTCAACTTCTCTGCCAAAAGTTTAGATGCCATGATAGAAGTATGATTCCCTGGAATATTAAAAACTTCAACTCCATCTCTGGCAATGCTACTCCAACCTAACCTGGCATCTACTCGATGTCCTGGGGGAGTTTCTCCAGCTTTAAACACAGTAATTTTTCCTGCATATGGCTGGGCATTGTAAGTCTTTTGGACTTTGCTATAAATCTCCTCTAAACTTCTCAGATTTGTTGATATAACATCATCCATTTCCTCAAGCTGAGTTGATGGCGTAAGGAATGCCCAGGAAGAACGCTGTAGAATATACTTACTGATTTGAGCTAACTTCTGTTCCAAAAAGCTAGGGGCTGAAAAATGTCCTGGATCTGAAAAAATCGGATCTGATTTCTGCATATGGACTTCTGAGAAAAAGGCAAGCTTCTTCTCTCGATCTAATGTCTCTGCTCTAGCTTTAGATTGAAGCAGAACTTTTCCAACTGCCCCTAAAACTGTCTGAAGCTCGCTCAATAAAATCTTAGGTTGCGATCGCGTTTTAAGCAAGTAAGCAGGCAGCATATGCTGCCGAAGATAATCAACAGAAGATAGGAATCGCGGTAAAGGAGGAAGTAATGTAATTGCATCTGGACCATAAGTGTCAAACAAAGCTAGCAAAATTACTTCTTGTCCCTGTTGGCGCAGCTGTTGCGCCATTTCAAGTGCAATATTGCCACCATTGGACAATCCTCCTAGCATATAGGGTCCTTCAGGTTGAACGGTTTGAATTTCACGAATGTAGTCAGCAGCAATACTCTCAAAACTCAAGTGTACGGGTCGATTTCCATCTAAACCCCTCGCTTGCAGTCCATATACAGGTTGGTCGGCTCCTAGATTTCGTGCGACATCACGATAAATCAACACATTGAAACCAGCACCATGTACGCAAAAAAGCGGTAGTTTCTTAAAGTCGCCAGCTTGAATAGTAACTAGAGGAGACCAAGAAACAGTTTCTTCAGCACGTTGAACAACATCAGCTAATTGGCAAATAGTTGGTGCTTGAAATAGAACGGATAGCGGTAAGTTTTTTCCAAATTGCTTTTCCATTTCAGCAAACAGTTTCACGGCTAAGAGAGAATGACCGCCTAACTCAAAAAAGTTGTCGTAAATGCCAATTTGCGGATGATTAAGAATTTCTGACCATACTGCGATCAGTTTCTTTTCTATCTCTGTGGTAGGAGCTACAAATTGTCTGTTGGAATTCTGTGTCGCAGCTAATTCGTCTTTTAAATTCTCATGAAATTGAGTACAATCGATTGTTTCAGGAAGTACGATATCGGCAATTTTCAGCTCTTGGTTTTCAGTTACGCTTTCTAGCAGCGCTTGCAGATTTTGAATAAGTTGTTTGATGGTAGATGTTTCAAATAATGCTGATTTGTACTCTAGCTTTCCAAAAATAGAATCCTTGCCGCTATCTGTGATATCTAAGCTCAGCTCCATTCGAGTCAAACCTAGTTCCACTGGGAAATCTCGCACCTGAAGATCGGGTAGATCGAGATTTTGAGCCGTAGTACTATCTCTTAGCAGCAGCAAGATTTGAAATTGAGGAATATTTGCTAGAGATGCAGATAAGCGCTGGAAGGGTAAATCTTGATAGCTATAGGCATCAAGCGTTGTTTCTCGAACTTTTGTTAAAACTTCACTAAAGCTCAAATCGCTGGAAAAATTCGTTCGTAGAAGTAGATTGTTAGAAAAATTTCCCACTAGTTTCTCGACTTCTCTACGGTTGCGATTTGACATAAGCGTGCCGATGCTAATGTCGTTTTCTAACGTACAGCGATGTAGGATCAGCTGAAACAGAGCCACAAATGCCATGAAAGATGTAACGCCTTGCCGACGACATAACTCTCTTAATTTATCGGATAAAGTTGAGAAAAACTCAAATTTTTCACATCCTGCATCAAGTGTTGCAAATTGGCGACTTTGATAAATGGGCAATTTTAATTGTGTAGGTGCGCCGCTGAGTTGCTGTTTCCAGTAAGTGGTTTGCGGTTCAAATATTGCATCAGAAAACCATTGTCGTTGCCAAACTGCAAAGTCAGGATATTGGATATTTGGTTCTAGAAGAGAAGAGCGATCGCCAACTAAAATTGCTTTGTATAAAGTCGCTAACTCTTGTAGTAAGAATCTGAAGGACAATCCATCGGTAGCAAACTGGTGCGTCACCAACAATACCAAAAACTCTTGTTCCCCAAGGCAAAATACTATAGCTCGAAAAAGTACATCTTGTGATAAGTCAAATGGTTGTCGTGCGATTGCTTCCGCCTGACTTGTAGCACGTTCTAACCTTTCTTCTTGAGAAAAATGACTGAGATCGATTATCTCCACCCAAGGTTTGAAGGTAGTCATCACTGTTTGAACTGGTTGGCGATCGCGTACCGTACACGTAGTTCGGAAAATCTCATTGCGCTCGATCAGAAGATGTACGCTTTTTTCAAAAACTTGTAAGTTAAGATTTCCAGAAATCTGAAAAGCTACAGGTACGTTATCAACAAATGTATCTGGAGACAACTGAGCAATAGTCCAAATTCTTTCTTGAGAATAGGACAGTGGAATTAGCTCCGATCCCATTCGTTTTGGGATGGCAAACTGAGCCAAATCTTCACCTTGTTTTTTTAGTAGTAGTTCCAATAACTGACGTTGTTCTGTTGATAATTCGACTAAACTTTGAAAAATATTACGTTCTGTAATGAATGTTGCCATTGTTTTACCTAATTTAAACTGTTGTCGTGGAGTGAGCGTTGCCTGCTCGACGCTGAGATTTGAATATTTTTAAGTCATAATATATGGACGAATTCCATCAGCGATTTTTTGACTAGCTGCGTCGGCTGTAATTAATTCAATTTGCTCTGAATTAGCAGCTCCTAAGCCTAATTCTATAGCTCTACGAATTTGTTCTAAATTCCAAATTGAGCCTTGAGCTACTTCTGGTGTTGTACCGAGCGATCGCAATATTCCTAAAGCAACGACATCAACTGCAACCCGATCTGTGCCAGCTAAAATCACATTTGCAGCGACTTTATCGCCAGCTTCAGGTCCACCTTTGACAAAGGCTTCGACTCCATCCATTAAGACAAGACTGGGTTGGTAAACAGAGTTAATTTCTGCAATCATCAACTGCATATACTTTGATGTATGCAAATCGTTCATATAGTTGAAGCGATCGCCAGGAACGTACTTTGCTACCATACCCACAGTATTTTTAAGCGAAAGAGTATAGCGAGCGCCACCGTGAGTTTTCAGACAACACATATTCACAACTGCTTCTGCATCCAAAATCGGACGAGCAAAGGCAAAACCTTGTTGCCAGTGAGTTCCCTCAGCAGAGAAATACTGCCAATCTTTAATACTCAACTCGTCTAAGACAATTGCATTAAGTCCGTAGCGATCTGCTAATTTAAACACTCCTTTAGCTTCCATCGCTTGCCGCGTCTGCGCCATACCAGAGCGATCGCCGATACTAATTTGTCCTGCTCCAGCATTTTGTAATTCTTGTATTAGAGCTTCTAGCATTTTGGTATCTGTTGCGGCTGGAGCGGGATCGGCAGTGTTGTAGTTGGGTTTGAGGAAAATGCGCTTTCCTTTTATACCATCTGGTTGCAACAGATCGAGAGCGCGGCGTGTTCCGTTGACTCGATCTTCGCTATATACGAGTACGACTTTACCAATTTCATTTGATAGTGATAACGGTGCAACTTTCTTCGCATCTGCATACTTGGCTTTAGTAGCTTTTAACGAAGTTTTGACGGCATAAAAAGTAGGAGGAAATATTGCTGCTCCAACTGCTAGTCCAGTCAGTTGCAGAATACTGCGCCTCTTATGCTTGAGGTTAGGAAATTTATAGGACATAATTTTCTTGACTAAAAACCAAATTTGTAACGTAAGGTAGCGATTGCTTAAAGCTCGATCGCCAGTGGTAGGCTAACTTTACTAATGCTTCAAATAATAGTAGATATATTTCAGGGAGAAAGGCTGAATTGATTGTAGTTGAAACTACAAATACTTATGGAATATCCAGTATATTGCAAGCAAATAATACTCAGCGAATGGTCAAAAATGGTATAAAGAAAAAGCCACTTTATTAAAATTTAACGCAAATCATTCAATCTTGTGTTTTAGCTTCATAAAATATTAGTTTTTATAAGTTATTTATTGATTGTGGATTATACTTTAAAGATTCTGGCTTATTAATTGATAGAGAGTCAAGTCATATTAAACCATTTCTGAAATTGGTAGTAATTGATAAAGCTCTCTGTAGAAATACTGATGTTATTAACACTGGTTATTGCCGTTCGTTTTTGATGATTCCTACTAAGTGAATGTTCGATTGGAATTTTCACTGAGTTGTTTTGCGCTTCCAAAGTGTAAAGTGTGGATGAATACTAAAACTATATTCAATCGTATTCTAAACAAAATAACAGTTTTTAAAAACTGTGAAATTGCTTACAAAGTGTTGTTGGCAATCTTCAGGCAACAGGGTATGTGGCTTGGCGGCTCGTATGAGTAATAACTCAGTGAGTACAGTAACTTAGATGATTCAGTCGATCGCGTATATTAGGAAATAATTATGTCTAGTTTCTCTTGTTTTGTTGTAGGTAATGGTGTCCTTGCAGTAAAGTGCTTAGAAATTTTATTAAAAACAGAACATAAAGTCCTTGGAGTTTATTCAGCAGATAACTCGCTAGTTAAGTTTGCAGAGGAACTTGGCATTCCTCATGCTCCTTCTCTACCTACCTTTGAAGATCGGCTACTTAGTACTGAGTACGACTACCTTTTTAGTATTAACAACGTCTGGTGGATCGTACCACCAAACGTCATTACCCAGGCACGAAAGGCAACAATCAACTTTCACGATTCACTTTTACCAAAGTATGCGGGGTTATATGCAACATCTTGGGCGTTGCTTCATGGAGAACGGCAACACGGTATCACCTGGCATGAAGTTATCTCTGACATTGACGCTGGACGCATTCTCAAACAGCAAATAGTACCTATTGAACCCACTGATACAGCATTCGATCTCAATGCTCGCTGCTTGGATGCCGCGATCGCAACCTTTGACGAATTCATAGAGGAACTGGCAACCGATCGGTTAAAGCCATTGCCACAGGATCGATCGCAACAGAGTTATTTTGGTTCCAGCGATCGCCCAGCAGCAGCTTGCATTTTGGCGTTTGACACGAGCAGTAAAGAGCTTTGTAATTTAGTGCGGGCATTAGATTTTGGTCCAATCCGCAATCCACTAGGCTTACCCAAACTCTGTTTACCAGATGGAGTCGTTGCTGTAGGAGTTGTTGATGCAGTAGTAACCTCCCACGCAAGTGTGGGGCAGGTGTTAGAACTCGATACAGATGGAATTTGCATTGCCACTAGGGATGGTGCAGTACGGCTGAGCCGTCTGACATCGCTTGAGGGAAAACCCCTCACGTTAGAAAACTTGCAGCAATCTTACGGCGTGCGTGTTGGCGTTATTTTGCCCGGACTCAATGCCGAACTGAGAGATGCGATCGGTCAGCGTAATGCGGCGATCGCTCGTCACGAACGGTCGTGGGTCAAGCAACTGGCACAAATGACTCCGTTTCAACATCCCTATTTACAGGTTGGAGCGCTGAATACGTCGTCCGATCGTTTGCGCCGATACCCGATTTTGCTGCCAGCCAAACGGGTAGAACCGCGATCGCTACTAACCATGTTCGCAGCTTATTGCACGCGATTGGCAACAGAGTCAGAGTTTGACTTGGGGCTGCAAACCGCAGCACAGCGCAGTATTGCCCCAGAAATTTTTGCTCAACAAGTGCCGATTCGCGTTCAGTCTGTTGCTGAGGAACCATTTACCGATTTTCAGAAACGCTTTGAAGCAGAATTAGATCGTGCGTCTCGTCTAGGTAGTTACACCTTAGATATCTTTGCCCGCCATTCAGAATTACAGCAGCTTTCCCAAGATGCCCTCCAAGTAACAATTGTTCTTGTGGAGAACCCCAATCGACTGGAATGGGCTGATTTAGGAGCAACAATTGCCCTGGTTGCCTATGAAGATGGCAGCTTGCCGGAATTGATTCACGCTGGAGCGATCGATGAAGTAAATAGTGCGGCGATCGCCCAGCAACTTCGGAGTCTGATCGATGCCTGTGTCGAACATCCCGAACAATTACTGCACCAACTCCCCTTACTCTCCGCTACAGAACTACACCAAATTGTGGTGGAGTGGAACCAAACAGTAAAACCATACTCTAGAGATTGCTGCATTCATCAGTTGTTCGAGCAGCAAGTCACCCTCCATCCCGACGCGATCGCTGTTGCTTTTGAGGAGCAACAGTTAACCTACGGAGAGTTGAATGCCAAAGCCAATCAACTAGCTCGTTATTTACAACAACAAGGCGTAGGTCCCGACGTTTTAGTAGGGTTGCACGTAGAGCGATCGCTCTTAATGATGGTAGCGTTGCTGGGAATTCACAAGGCAGGCGGTGCTTACGTTCCTCTCGATCCAGATTTTCCACGGGATCGGCTCGGCTTCATGTTGCAAGACTCTCAAGCTCCGGTTATTGTCACCCAGCAACAATTAATGAGCAATTTGGTTGTCGAGCCTGGTGTCAGTGTTATCCCCATCGATACGATGTGGGACGAGATCGAGCAACAGGCGATCGCCAATCCTAATAGTGGAGTCAAGCCGGAAAACCTGAGCTACGCGATCTATACCTCTGGTTCTACTGGTAAGCCCAAGGGTGTGATGGTAGAACACCGTAACGCAGTCAATTTCTTTACGGGGATGGATGGAGTTATCGAGCATAACCCTCCTGGAGTCTGGTTAGCGGTCACGAGTTTGTCCTTTGATATTTCCGTGTTAGAGCTATTTTGGACGTTGGCACGGGGGTTTAAGGTCGTCATTTACAATGCCAAGAAAGAGCGTACCGCTGCCAAGCCGTCATCGCTCCAGAATACAAACAAGGCGATCGATTTCAGTCTGTTTTATTTCTCTAGCTACGAAAATGGTGGGGATACTGCCGCTAAATACCGTCTATTGACTGAAGGCGCTAAGTTTGGCGATACGAACGGATTTAAAGCAGTCTGGACTCCAGAACGGCACTTCCATGCCTTCGGGGGGCTATTTCCCAACCCTGCCGTTACCAGTGCAGCGATCGCGGCAACGACGAAACAGATTCAGATTCGGGCGGGTAGCTGTGTTTCTCCACTGCATAGCTCGGTACGAATTGCCGAAGATTGGTCTATTGTGGATAATTTGTCAGGCGGTCGGGTGGGGATTTCCTTCGCTGCTGGCTGGCAACCAAATGATTTTGTCCTGCGCCCGGAAACCTTTGAGAATCGTAAGGACATTATGTTCCAGCAGATTGAGGAGGTGCGATCGCTCTGGCGTGGGGAATCTGTAACTTATCCGAATGGAAAAGGTGAAGCCGTAGCCGTTCAAACGCTGCCACGCCCGATTCAACCCGAACTTCCAGTCTGGATTACTGCCGCAGGCAATCCAGAAACATTTCGCATGGCAGGTGCTAAAGGTTTTCACCTTCTGACTCACTTATTGGGGCAGAGCCTAGAAGAATTAGCAGAAAAAATTGCCCTTTACCGACAAGCGTGGGCAGAAAACGGACATTCCGGTCAGGGGACTGTAACCTTGATGCTCCATACCTTTGTAGGTCAGAGCGATGATGCCGTCCGCGAAATTGTGCGTCAACCGATGCGGCAATATCTCGCCACTTCTCTCGATTTAATCAAGCAAGCTGCATGGGCTTTTCCCACTTTCAAGCAGAAAACCACGAACGACAAAGGACAATTTGCTATATCCCACTTATCCGAGCGAGATATGGATGAGGTGCTGGATTTTTCCTTTGAACGATACTTTGAAACCAGTGGTTTGTTCGGGACTGTAGAAACTTGTTTGCAGATAGTCGATCGCATCAAAGGCATTGATGTGGATGAAATTGCTTGTTTGATTGACTACGGCATCGACACCGATCTAGTCTTGTCCCAACTGCCACTACTCGATCGCGTGAAGGAGCAGTCCAATCTGCCTATGACTGAAGTTGCA
>NZ_RSCK01000046.1:0-52124 GCF_003991895.1 Chroococcidiopsis cubana SAG 39.79 | reverse complement strand
GAATACATGGTTCCCTCCAACTTTGTCGTGCTAGAGGCTTTTCCCCTCACGCCAAACAATAAGGTCGATCGCAAGGCACTGCCTGCGCCGACGACGGTGCAGTTGGATAGGGCGATCGAGCAGACAGCATCTCAAAACCAGGTCGAGCAAACCCTAATGGCGATTTGGCAAAACTTACTTCAGGTGTCTGAAATTGGTACGGGAGATAACTTCTTCAGTTTGGGAGGAAACTCCTTGATCGCCGTGTCATTGATGGGGACGATCCGCTCGACGTTTAGCGTTGACTTACCGCTAATTAATTTATTTCAATTTCCGACTGTCGGTGGTATGGCTCGACAGATCGAACAAGCTCAAGCTATGCAAGTCAATCTAGATGACATGGAAGACACGATCGCATATTTGGCGCAATTGTCTGATGAAGAAGTGATGGCGCTGCTGAAATAACAATGCTGGCGATCGCCCTCTCAAAGAGCAATCGCCAACTAGCCACTTAAAACCCCTGCATAAATTTTTCCAAATCTATTCTGTTGGTATAAATCAAGCCAATGACTGAAATTATAAGCCAAAAGTTAAATTCCCAAGCGCACGTTGACAAACTCCAATCTCTTTCACCCGAACGAAAAGCTTTGCTAGCTCAGTTAATTCGCGAGAAAAAGGTAGGTGTAAAACAAGAGCGGCAACCGCAGCGAGCAGTATTTAACCTACCAACGATTACTGCTGCCCCTGACGAACGATTTCAGCCCTTTCCATTGACTGGATTGCAACAAGCTTATTGGGTTGGGCGCAGTGGTGAAGTAGAAATGGGACAGGTTGCCAGCCACAGCTATGTAGAATTGGAAGGCAACTTCGATCTGGAACGCTTGACTCAAGCTTGGCAACGACTAATAGATCGTCATGACATGATGCGGGCGATCGTTCTGCCGGATGGAACTCAACAGGTCTTGGAAAATGTGCCTTCCTATCAGTTTCGGATGCTCGATTTGCGGGGACGGGATGCGGAAACAGTCAACGCTCAGCTAAAAGACGTGCGCGATCGGATGTCGCATCAAATTCTTCCCAGCCATAAGTATCCCTTATTTGATATTCAAGCAACTTTACTAGACGATGGACGGACTCGGATTCACGTTAGTTTGGATGCTTTGATCTTTGATGGCTGGAGTATTGCAATTACTTATAAAGAATGGGCGGCGCTTTACCACAATCCTGAAACTCAACTAGAGTCTTTAGAAATTAGCTTCCGCGATTATGTCTTGGCAGAGCGATCGCTGTCGAATTCCGACGAGTATCGGCGATCGCAAGATTACTGGCGCAAACGAATTGACTCCTTACCTTTGGGACCAGATCTGCCCCTCGCCAAACAGCCGTCTGCTCTCACGAGTGGCAGGTTTGTGCGTCGAGAAGGGGTAGTAGAAGCTTCTATTTGGCAGCGAGTTAAGGCGCGGGCAACTCAATTAGGCATCACCGCACCAGGAATTTTGGCAGCAGCCTACGCCGAAGTTCTGACGTTATGGAATAAAGAACGACATTTCTGTATCAATGTGCCAAGTTTCAATCGCCTGCCCCTCCACTCGCAGGTGAATCGCTTGATTGGAGAATCTGCCTCATTTACCGTGCTGGAAGTTGACAATACGGGAGATGCTTCCTTTGCCGAGCGATCGCAACGCCTACAGGCGCAACTTTGGAGCGACATAGACCATCGTTTCTTTAACGGGGTCGAAGTCCTGCGGGAACTTGCCGTTGCTCAAAATCGACTCTCTGGTTCGCTGATGCCAGTTGTATTTACTGCAATTCCAGCAGATGAAACCGGACAAAGTACCTATGCTACAGTGCAAGCAGAGGCTCTGGGTGAGGTGGTATTTGCAATTAACCAAACTTCTCAAGTGTGGTTAGACAACCACGTTTTTGAGCATAATGGTGCGCTTTATTGCCACTGGGATACCGTGGAAGAACTTTTTCCTGAAGGACTATCCCAAAATCTCTTAGATGCTTTTATCCAATTGCTCCATCTGCTAGGTACTGATGAAAATCTCTGGCAGCAGAGTTGGTCGGAAGTCATGCGGCGGGTGATGGTGGCAACAGGTCAGCAGTTGGTAGCTGCCGGGGACGAGCAGCCAATGCCGGAAATCTTGCTTCACGAGCTGATTGCGGCTCAAGTGCCTCAGCGTCTAGACCAAGCGGCGGTCGTTACTACTCAGAAAACTCTAACTTACCAAGAATTGTATTCCTTGGCAAACCTTTGGGGGCGGCATTTGCGGAATTTAGGAGCGCAACCAAACCAACCGATCGCAATTGTGATGGAAAAGGGTTGGGAGCAAGTGGTAGCTGCTCTGGGCATATTACACGCTGGTGCTGCTTACCTTCCGATTGATGCCACAGTCGGAAAAGAACGGCTTGACTACCTGCTGGAGAATGGTAAAGCTGAAATCGTCCTGACTCAATCTTGGTTAGACGATCGCCTGGAATGGAGCGATCGCGTGCAGCGCCTCTGCGTCGATCGCGAAAACTTGGAAAATATTGACGATCGCCCCTTAGAACCGATTCAAACACCTGACGATTTAGCGTTTGTACTTTATACATCGGGTTCTACTGGCTTGCCAAAAGGAGTGATGATTCGCCATCGTGGGTTAGTGAATGCGGTTGTCAGCACTCAAAAGCAATTTGAGATTAATTCTGGCGATCGCATTTTAGGATTGACAGCTTTACATCACGATATGTCAATTTTTGACATATTTGGCGTGTTGGGTGCTGGAGGAACCTTAATTATCCCCGATGCCAGCGGACGACGCGACCCGTCCCATTGGTCGGATCTGTGCATGAAGCATCAGATTACGCTCTGGAACTCGGTTCCGGCAATGATGGATATGTTCTTAGAGTATGCAGGCGATGCGCGTGGCGCAAGCTTCGCTTCACGCGCGGATGTCATTCCATCGACATTGCGGCTGGCATTTCTAGGTGGAGATTGGATTCCGTTAACGATTCCCAAACGTCTTGAGGCGCTGGTAGAAGGAGCGAAAGTAGTCAGCGTCGGCGGTCCTACAGAAACAACGCTGTGGAATATTTGGTATCCGATTGAGGAGTTTGACCCGAACTGGAAAAGCATTCCCTACGGACGACCAATTTCCAATACTCGCTACTACATTCTCAACGATGCTTTGGTGGAATGTCCCGCTTGGGTGTCGGGGGAGATGTGCGTTGCTGGCGTGGGAGTTGCCAAAGGTTACTGGCACGATCCAGAGAAAACCAACGCCAAATTTATTTTGCATCCCCGTACTGGCGAACGAATTTATCGAACTGGAGATATGGGACGCTTCCGCCCCGATGGGACGATCGAGTTCATGGGACGGGTCGATTTTCAAGTTAAAATCAACGGTCAGCGGATCGAGCTAGGGGAAATCGAGTCAACTTTACAACAACACGCAGGTGTTAATTCGGCGATCGCGACGACTTACGACCAGAAAGGCAAAAAGCTTTTAGTAGCATACGTCATTCTGGCGAAAGAGTCAGAGCTAAATACTGACGAACTGCGCTTGTTTTTACGCGGTAAGTTACCAGAACATATGGTTCCTGCTGCTTTCGTAATGCTAGAACAGTTTCCTTTGACTCCTAATGGCAAAGTCGATCGCAAAGCGCTACCCGCACCTTTTGCAGCAGATGCTACCCCTGCTAAAAGTACAACTCAAAAGCAGTCTTCAGGGATTCAGGCAAAAGTCAGTCGAATTGTGTGTAAAGTATTGCAGTTAGAAAATGTCGATTTGGACGCGAATTTATTGAGTGTAGGGGCGAATTCGCTCGATATGGTGAGAATTGGCAACCAACTAGAAAAGGAATTTAAGAATCGTCCCCGGATTGATGAATTGTTCCGCTTGCAGTCAATTCAAGCATTAGTTGATTATTACGAGCAGCAAGAAAGTAAATCGGTTTCTAGCAATACAGATGACAGTCTGTTAGGAAATAAGCTACTGTCTTCCTACAGGATTATTCTCGATCCTGTGGAGCGGGAGAAATTTAAGAAATCGCGCCCAGGAGTCCGGCAAGATCTGAAAGAGACACCTGCAATTCAATTAGAAAGACCTGTTGTTGATGAGGAGTTACAGAAAAAATATCGCGATCGCAGCAGTTATCGTAAGTTCTTGTTAAAATCAATTCCATTTGAGAATTTCAGCCTATTTTTAAGCTGTTTATCTCAAATTATCCTAGACGGTCAATCTAAGTTTCTCTATGCCTCCCCTGGCGGTTTGAATCCAACTCAAGTTTACTTGCATGTCAAACCCGGACGCATTGAAAATGTGCCAGCTGGTGTTTACTACTATCATCCAGAGGAACATCAACTCGTTGTTTTGACATCTAATGTCGATATTGACAGAGGAGTCCATATTCCATTCATTAATACACCAATGTTTGATGAATGTGCCTTCTCCATCTTCTTCATTGCCGATTTAGATGCGATTGGACCTGGCTATGGCGAGCGAGGAATTCACTTCGTTACCTTGGAATCGGGAATTATGGCACATCAGCTAGAGGTTTCGGCTCCAAGTTACGGAATTGGGATGTGTCAAGTTGGTAGTATTGCTTTTGAACGGATTCGTCCCTGGTTTAAGCTCAAGGACACCCATATCCTGATTCACTCCACGCTAGGAGGTTATATTGACTCTAGCCGCTCTAGCCGACCCGATCTGAGCAATACTTCGGGACAAACACCGGAGAAAATGGCAGTTGAATTGTTGGAACGAATCGAGTCTCTTTCTCCCAGTGAAGTTAAGGGATTGCTGGAGGCTTATCAACAGCTAGAAGGGATCAGGGAATAAGGGATTGAGACTTTTCGGTTAAGACTAGATCCCCCCTAACTCCCCTTAAAAAGGGGGGAACAAAGCCCCTTTTTTAAGGGGGTTGGGGGATCTCTAAGATCTTTTCGTCGTTAAACGAGATGTATCGAGTAGGGAATGACTTTTCTTTCTATAAATTGCGACTAGGCGATCGCAGAGTCGGCAAACAAGATAAACTAACAAGCGCACTCAATCTGTTAAATTATCCCCATGTTGGCTTCTCCGTTCGCAGTTGAAACTATCGATCGCCAGCAAAATCTGATTGTCACTAGACCCCAGACAGGGTTTTGCTTGCGCGGTCGCATTCGGATTCCTGGCGATAAATCAATTTCCCATCGGGCGTTGATGTTGGGGGCGCTGGCGACGGGAGAAACCCAAATTCAAGGGCTGCTGTTGGGGGAAGACCCCAGGAGTACGGCTAGCTGTTTTCGGGCAATGGGGGCGGAAATTTCAGAACTCAATACAGATTTGGTGCGGGTGAAAGGGATTGGTTTGGGTCAGTTGCAGGAACCAGCAGACGTATTGGATGCAGGAAATTCTGGGACGACGATCCGGTTGATGTTGGGAATTTTAGCTTCTCATCCAGAAAGATTTTTTACAGTGACGGGAGATAGTTCGTTGCGATCGCGTCCCATGTCTCGCGTCGTCAAACCTTTGCAACAAATGGAAGCGCAAATTTGGGGACGTAAGGGTAATTCTCTCGCACCTTTGGCAATTCAAGGGCAAAACCTCAAACCGATCCACTATCAATCTCCCATCGCTTCGGCACAGGTGAAATCGTGTATTCTGCTAGCTGGGTTGATGACTGAAGGAAAAACAACGGTAACAGAACCAGCTTTATCCCGCGACCACAGCGAACGGATGTTGCAAGCTTTTGGGGCGCAATTGAGCGTCGATCCCCAAACCCATAGTGTCACGGTAATCGGACCAGCGCAACTGCAAGGACAGCAGGTAGTCGTTCCTGGTGATATTAGTTCGGCTGCTTTTTGGTTGGTGGCTGGGGCGATCGTCCCAGATTCAGAATTGGTCATTGAAAATGTTGGCGTTAACCCTACGCGCACTGGGATTTTAGCAGCTTTGGAAATGATGGGGGCAGATATTCAACTAGAAAATCAGCGAGTTGTCGCAGGGGAACCAGTCGCCGATCTACTGGTGCGTTCTGGCGGTTTAAAAGCGTGTACGATCGCAGGTGACTTAATTCCGCGTCTAATTGACGAAATTCCGATTTTAGCAGTAGCAGCAGTGTTTGCTAGCGGTACGACGATAATTCGGGATGCAGCAGAATTAAGGGTTAAAGAAAGCGATCGCCTTGCAGCTATGGCAACCGAGTTAAATCGTATGGGTGCGAAAGTCACGGAATTACCCGATGGTTTAGAAATTACTGGTGGGACGGCTTTAAAGGGTACGGAGGTAGATAGTTACACCGATCATCGCATTGCTATGAGTTTGGCGATCGCGGCTTTGAATGCCAGCGGTACGACAACTATAAGTCGAGCCGAAGCCGCAGCAATTTCTTATCCAGATTTCATCCCAACTCTGCAACAAGTTTGCCAGTAGCACGAACTACTTTTGCTGTAGGTGGGCAACGCCCACCTGACTATTTTGGTTTATTTCCTACCAACTAAGACTGCTGTTTGATAATTGTAAGCTTCTGTCGTTACCGAATGTATTTTGTAGAGCTTGCTCAGTTTTTTACAGAAATAATCGATGTCGTAAAAAACTTGCGAACCCGTATCGCGACCGATTGTCAGAACAGCCATATCATTTTTAGTTTGATTGTACAAATCTGAAGCTCGGAGTTTTTTAGACAGGAAAATGTTCTGGAAATCAGTATGCAGTAATTTGATAGTTTGATTGTCGTGAATTGTCAGGTAAAGTCTTCCTTTTGGAGAAAGAATTCGCCGAAGTTCTAACAACCAAGCTTCAGTCAAATCGTCAACGTGGGTAAATAGCGAACCAGCATAAATCAAATCGAAATATCGATCTTCAAATGGTAAGTGAGGAATTGTCGTTGTGACTGCAAAATTGAAGAGTGGCTCTAAGTGTTCTTTGCACCAATAAATCATGTCAGCATCAATGTCTACTCCCCAGATCTCGCATGACTGCGCGTATTTTTGCAAATGACGAGTCATTCTACATGCACCGCAACCAAAATCTAAAACGCGATCGCCTGCGGTTAGTGTAAGTCCTGAAGATTTGGCTAATTCCAACATCTTCTGCGTGTCTTCTGCTCCAGACGACAAGTATTCTTCCCTTGTCTTGCCATATCCTAACCAAAATTCTTGTGGAGGTACTGCTAATTCTACGTTATCGGCTTGCCGATCTGTAAGAGATGATTTGGGGATGACGTAAGAAGATACTCCCTTTTTATATGGCTTATATTTGTACAGCGTTGTGAAAAACCCAGCAAATTTGTGTTCTAGAGATCGGAGCCAAAATCTAAGTGAGGTTGGGAGTTTTTTGAGCATTTTGTCTATTGTTGGGCGTGACTAATACTACTGGAAAGCTTCTATTTCTACACACATTTTTTAACATTCGCTATCCATAGCCGTGCATATTAACATTAATTTGTGTCAAAAACAATTGCTAAAAGCAAAATTTTCTTTATTCAATTTTGATGTGTAACTGAAACCGTTGATTTTCAAGTTATAGAGCCTTTTTCTATTATTTGACAAATAACTATTTAGTAATTTTTGGCTTTAGCACTTAATAATGCTTCGAGCAAAAAACTATGTATAAAAAACAATACCTGAATCCACAAAATGTCTATCAATAAATAGTTCAAGAGCGATAAATTTGTATTCGATCGTAGATTGAATAATATTTAATTTACTTATTTTATAGAAATGCTTGCAACTGATTTCGCTCTTGTGGTAAACCAAACGATCTGAGCAGATGCGCCATATTACTATTGAACTGCCAAACGCGATCGTACGAGGCGATCGCTTCTATGACAGATTTTTGTACAGATATATTCTTGTATTCGATCGTGTCTGCTAATTTGTGTCCGTTAAAAGCTAGATATAGTAGCGTTCGTACTACACTTAAAGCACTATAACCATCTACAGTTTTCAGAGTATTTATTAAGGCTGGAATGACAACATTTCCTATTGCCCCTAGATAGCATAAGCAAGCGCAAGCATCGCTAATAACATCGCTATTAGCCCAAGGTAATCGAGCATACGCTTCTTTCACAGATATCGGATGTTCGATAATTTCGATCGGTATTGCTATGGCTTCCAGTGGAGTTTTATCTTTTGCTAGCCTTACAAGTGTCATTGCAGCCGCTAAGCGCACGAGATCGCTTTCCTCAGAACTCAGAAATTGCATAAATAGTTCTATGTTTGCTAATTGCGGCGGCTCCAAAAAACCCAGGCTTAATATTAAACTGGCTCTGACTTGAGAGCTTCGTTCTTGCGCTAAACAGTGCTTTAGATAAGGAATAAATTCCGACGCTTGCCGTTGGCAATAAGCGAGGATGTAAGGTGCAGCAATTCTGAGTTTTGAATCATTATGTTTTAGCAAACTCAGATAAACATTTATCCCACTATGAACAGCACGATTAACACGTCTTATCCAGATCATTTCGTGTTGTATTTGCACTTGAAACTCAGGCTTATCTAATTCATCGTTATAAAACAATAAATTTTGATGTTCTTCTAAATAAGAATGACTGCGTGCTAGGTGTGCCAAATAAATTAAAATTTTATCTCTATCTTGTACTGCTTCAGTTTGACTCAGTTCTAGTAAAAATGGTATTGCGTATACTGTAGCTTCAAAAACAGTACCTTGATGATAAATATTACTGTACAATTTAGACAAAGCATCTTGACGAGACGGGGCATCAGCGGAGGCTAAACTTCTGAGCAGCTCGGGTACATCATCAGCCATACCGTAAGCGTGTTCGAGTTCGTGCCAATTAATTACTTCTAAGCCTTTTAGCACAATTTATTCTCCAGCAGAGTAATGGCGCAATATTTACCTCACTGCCATCAAGATTTTATCTAGCCATTTTTGACTACTTCCATCTTTACCACAACCTCAGTTGTAACCGTTTGTCGTTTTTTCAGAAATTAATTTGTTACCGGTAATTCAGACAATTTTGCGAATATGGTTGTATAGAATTTGGGAATTGTCCCTTATTGACAGTGGAAAAGTTTGGCTCGGTAGCCATTGACTTTAGCTCGGCGTTGTGAATCTGGGACACAAATTTGATTATTTCCTTCCTCTAAGTCGTGTCTGGCGCTAGTAAAGTTGACAACCCATAAATCTAGGGGTTTTGGTAGTTCAGCAATTGTTTTGTAAAGAGTTTCTACTGAGCGATTCGAGCTACGGTCGTGCTGAGCTAAAAGAAACAAAGGAGAATTTACTTGAGAACCATACAGATGTTTAAACTGCCAACCCAGTGTCATGAGTTCTCTCACCTGTGCGCGAGTATAGTGAGCTGTAGCGATTAAAATTGGATTTTGCGATCCTTGTTGCATAATTGGTACGAGGCGATCGGGTCTTTCAATCTTTTGATAACCAAAGTTAAAAACGACAGTTAAAGCACCGAGCAAACCGAGTAGCCAAATTAGCACGACTGCAACTTTACCTCTTGTTTGCAGAAACTTGAGTCGTAACTGCTGACGAGGAGTCCAGTTTAACTCTGTATGTTGAACTAATCGATTGCTATCCCAACAAATTGCTAATGCCGCGCTGACGATCGCAATCAAGGCTGGAAAGTAAACAAAGTGATAGCGCGAGGCAATACTCAAATCTGCACCCAAGGCGTAGGTAACAATCGAAAATAGCGCGATCGCTACCAAAACAAATCCACCTACAACTTGAGTTCCACTGCGAGATCGCGATCGCCATAACTGAATTTTCCAACCGCTAATGAGTATGGGCAACGTCCAAAATAGAAAAGCGACGATAATTACACCGCAAACCAGGGCAATTGGTTGACTCACGCCCTCAACGGGTAGCAGCCACAGCATTGAAATCATCCATGCTAAAAACCTCGCCGTGCTTTCTAAAATACTGCCGAAAGGATTACCACGATAAATCCAATCTGTCATTTGGTTATCTGGAATACTTTGCAAGAAAGGCAACCAGATTAAACCCCCTGCTGTGGTTCCAGCTGCAACGGCAATGAGTCGGGAGGTGGTAGGGGCGAGTTTAGCAAGCATATTCACGCTTATGTCAATAAATCTTCGACCGAAACCCGCCCGTACAGTGGATTCGGGGAATTGTGAATTGTGAATTTTGAATTGTTTCCACACTACAGCAAGCAAAACTATTGCCTCGGCGCAGAGGGTGAGGGTGAAAAAGTAATGAACGGCGATTCCTAAAGTGTTAATTCCCACCCAAGTGAAGACTAACCAAATTGGGATCGGTTTTCGGTTCTCTAAACAGCGTGTAGCGACAACTAAGCAAGCCAGAGAAGCAATAATAATTAAGATTGCTAAGGTATAGTGGCGCGGTTCTTGGGCTTGGTAGATGCCATAGGGTGAGACTGCCATCATTGCGGCGGCGATTTGTCCTACCAGGCGGGAACGAAAAGCTAGCCAGCACAGACCAAAAATAGCAGGAATTGCAGCCACTCCCAGAATGGCACTGAAGGCTCTTGCTGCCCATAATGAGACTAGTCCCTCATCTGGGGGAAATAGCTGTAACCATAGGTGATTGAGGAGGAAATAGACAGGAGGATGGGTACTCTCTGTCATTAAATTGTGAAAAACATCACCAAAACTGGCAGATGGACGAGGCTGTAGTGGTTGTAGTAGGGTGTCTAGGGCGATCGCTCGATCTAAAGGGACAGTGCGAAAACTATTACCTAAACTAAATACTAAGGTGGCAAATTCATCCGACCAAGGTGGCTTCGCATCCAAATTAATAAATCTAATAATCGTGCCGATCGCAATCCAGCCGAAAAGTGTTAGCCATTGAAGCCAACTTCTCTGGGTAAAATTCACCAACCCTCACACCCCTTACACCAAATAAATTACACCAATAAATTAATCAAGCAGCTATCGCGGTTCATAGTAGCGACAACCCTCACAGGGTCCTTCAGGATTGACCGCACACCTAATATACCCGGAACGAGCATTGTAGCGACAGCTGATGTCACCAACTAGATATCCTACTCCTTCCAAATAGTAGCGATCGCTATGAAGTGGTGTAGCTTCGCTTCTCTGTGTCCTGATGGAGGTAAAGTCGATCGCTTGCCTAAATCTCGCTTGTATTTGCGCCTCTCTTCGGCGCAGTAGCCACAGCGATAGCAATGATGGCATTAGTCCTAAAGCAAGAATCCAGAGTGCTACTCCCACCTGTGCTTTACCTCTTGTCAGCTGTCAGTTGTCAGTTATCAGTTATCGGTGACTAGTGACTGGTGGCTAGTGACTAGAAAGGAGTCCAGCCACTAGCCAGTACGCCGTTAACCAACAACCAACAACCCTCTTACTCCCTAATCTATAACAACCAATTCAGTAGAGGGAATTTTTGCTTGGTTTTTGTCTTTTGTCTCAATGTTTGCGCTAGCTGTTGTGCTTCTCTTTCAGCTTGAAATAAATCGATGACTTTAGTTGTCAAAATGAATTCACTTGTATTGCGGCGCTTGACTTGGGGGACAATGACTGAGCGATACTCGCAAGCACTTCCAGATAGCTGTTGAGTATAGTTTATTTGGTTGGCGATCGCTTTTAATCCAAAGATTGCTGCTTCTAGTTCTGCGGCTAATTGATTAATTTTGTCTGCTTGTGCTGCCAAGTGCTGCCATTCGCGGCGATTGCTGTGAGACAATTCTGATGGGATTTGAGGCTGCAAGGGTGGTATTGCCTGATGTTCTCGCTTTGGGATTGCGATCGCCGTTACACACGATCGATGGCGTTCGGGAGATACTGGTAATGTTACGACTCTAGAACGCCCTAGATGCTGCTGGATGGGAAATTGGACTAAGTTTGATTTGAGTTTTGTCATACTATTTCTCGATTGGAGATCGCCGCTCAAATTTTAACTGCATGTTAGTACAAGCGAACTATATTGACAAGGAAAGAACAGGTTAACTTTTTTAAAAAAAATTCGTTTAGGAGAAAAACCCATGTCAGCTATAGATCGAAATGGGACTCATGCAGCAGTCAAGTCTGCTGAAAGCACCAAAGAGAACAAATCGAAGAAAAAGCTGAACGGTAAGTTATACGAAAAAGAATTGGCACGACTGCAAACAGAGTTGGTGAAATTGCAGTACTGGGTTAAACATCAAGGTTTAAAAGTAGCGCTGATTTTTGAAGGACGTGATGCAGCCGGAAAGGGAGGCGCAATTGGTTGCGTGACGGAATACCTCAATCCGCGTGGTTGTCGTGTGGTGGCTTTGGGTACGCCTTCAGATGTGGAAAAGACGCAGTGGTACTTTCAGCGTTATGTTGCCCATCTACCTGCGGCGGGGGAAATTGTGCTGTTCGATCGCAGTTGGTACAATCGTGCGGGGGTAGAACGGGTGATGGGTTTTTGTACTGAGGCTCAATATCAAGAGTTTATGCAATCTTGCCCTGAATTCGAGCGGATGTTGGTGCGATCGGGGATTATTTTGTTGAAGTACTGGTTTTCTGTCAGCGATGAGGAACAGGAACGCCGTTTTCAAGCGCGGGTAAAAGATCCGGCTAAACGCTGGAAACTCAGTCCGATGGATATTGAAGCCCGCGATCGCTGGGAGGAATATTCTAAAGCTAAGGATGTCATGCTAGCTCATACTAATATTCCAGAGGCTCCTTGGTTTACGGTGGAAGCCGACGATAAAAAACGGGCGCGACTTAACTTAATTCAACACATTTTAAGCAAGATTCCCTATCAAGATATGACTCCAGATGCATTCGATTTACCACCTAGAAAACCTGGAACTGGCTATAATCGTCCACCTCTAAACGAACAGTTTTTCGTTCCCCAGGTTTATTAAATAATTTGTAGTAGCGTCAAGAAGATTTCATAACTTAAATGAGATTGCCATACAAGGTATCTCTTTGACGGTAGGGACGATTGAGGGAAGCGATCGCTGTTTGTAGTGTGTCTACTTCCATGCAAGTACCGCCAACTGCGCCTGCCATTGTGGTAATGTGTTCTTCCATCAGCGTGCCGCCAATATCGTTGCAACCCCATTCTAAAGCTGTTGTTGCGCCTGCGAGTCCGAGTTTGACCCAACTCGGTTGATGGTTGGGAATCCATTTTCCTAGATAAATTCGCGCCACTGCTGTGAGTAGCAAAGCATCTGCTAAAACTGGTTGATCTCTTCCCACCCGCTTTCTTAACGGCTTAGGTGCTTCTTGTCCGACGAAAGGCAGTAAAATAAACTCTGTAATTTTTGTAGGATACTGCCGCTCGATCGCAATTTGTTGAAGCGATCGCAAGTGTTCTAGGTGACGAATTTGCTGTTGGGGTGTTTCAATATGTCCAGATAGCATGGTACTTGTTGTCGGCAAGCCAAGCTTATGTGCCGTACTTACAATTTCTAACCATGTCGCTGTATTAATCTTTTCTGGACAAAGAATTCGCCTAACATCATCATCCAATACTTCTGCTGCTGTTCCTGGCATTGAACCAACACCAGCATCCCGCAAAGCAGCGATAACGGTGGCGTAGCTCAAACCGTCTTCCCTAGCAATAAATTGCACTTCTTGGGGAGAAAAGGCATGTAAATGCAATTGGGGAAATTCAGCTTTAATAGTTTTGACTAAGTGCAAATAGTATGACAGCGATTTGCCATCTATTTTTGCTGTAGGGTGAAGTCCCCCCTGCATACAAATTTCTGTTGCCCCTCTTTGTACGGCATCGGTAGCTTTTTCTAAGATTTGTCCCCATTCCAACCAGTAGGAACCTGCTTCGCCCGCATCGCGACGAAAGGCGCAGAAACTACAGTATTGTTCGCAAATATTGGTAAAGTTGATATTGCGGTTAATGACATAAGTAACGGTATCGCCCGCTTGTTGATGGCGGAGTTTATCGGCAGTATCGCGGATGAGAGCAATTGCTTCCGGTGCAGTTTGTTGTAATAACTCTACTCCTTCGGCTGGAGAGATATCGTCTCCAGATAAGGCGCGATCGAGAATAGGTTCAATTGTTTTGGTTATCATTCTTTGAAGTAAGTCGTGAGTCGTGAGTCGTGAATCGTGAGTCGCGAAGAGGTTTAAGTAGATTCTTCACTCTTTACTTCTGCCACTCAGATTTTTACAATCATCTTTTTAAACTCATAATTTTATTATCGACAAATTCAATTCCTGGTAAGGATATCTATATATCGCAATTCTCGTTGTGAGGCGCATTTGTAGGGGCGCATAGCCGTGCGCCCCTACAGATCTTGTATTTCATCTCACTCCCGATCCCTCTTCTGTCACTTTAGGCAAATTCAACGAATCTACGTGGTTTTAGCCTACGAAAAATCAAGGTTTCACCCCAGTTTGACAGAAGAGGGATCAACACTATTTCCCACCACCGCTCAATACTGGTATAGTCAGTGACTCGAAAATCTGCCCTTCCCCTGTTCATTTTTCACCTGTTTAAATCCATACTCAATCCAACCGCGAAGGCTATAGCGTTTCCCCAATTGTAACTGCCAAGATTTAGGTAGATTAGTCATCACAAACCAAGTCTCAAGTGGATTTGTAGTTGGGCTGTTTGTTTTACTGATTTTGTAGTAGCGGATTGGATGGGCTTTGCTAAAGACAATTTCGCGCTCTCTAGCAAGTTTCATCTGGTCGATGAGAGAGAGCTTGAACGGATGCACGCGGCTCGGTTGTAATGGACTTTCTGACCTGCTACTACTAGTAGCACACCATGAGGACTACGAATTGCAACCAGACAAGGAAGTTTTAAGCGAAGAAATTCGTGAATCACATCTCCACTTTCTCCATATCAGCTGTCTGCTAGTACTAGCACAAGAGCGGAATTTCCATTCCTCAAGTGCTTGTAAAATTTCCACCGCTAATTGGGGGGCGCGTTTTATATAGCAATCCTATTTGATTCATGAACGTGGAGCAGGCTTGAAGCCTGCGGCAGGCTAGAAGCCTACTTTACAAATCATTTAGAACTGCTATATACATCACCCGGTTGCAGTCGTGAGCGTGGTTTGAATATCTTCAATCGCAATGGGTACGTGATGTGATCTACGACTGCATCAGCGTTGACTGACACGATTCCATTATCAGTTTTACCCAAGTTACCAATGTATTGCTTGGCAACAGAAATCGACGAAGCCAACAGTAGTAACGGCAGGACGTGGCTCAACCATGCTCTAGCAGTGAAAGAGAAAATTTTACCATCTATTTTACTCCCGCTAAGGTGACAGAAGAAAGATAACAAATTTAAAATTGGTAATCGGTAGTTGGTAATTGGTAGTTGGCGAGAGGTATTTTCATGCATCACTCTCTACTGTCAACTGACCCTTATCTGCATCTAGAGTTGCAGAGATACCAACTGGTAATGCGGCGTTGCAACCATCGTGACCGAAAGGCAAATCTGAAACTATGGGAAGATTTAAATCCCCTAAGCGATCGCATAATACTTCTTCTATGGTCAAACTAGAAATATTTGGCGGTGGTTCGCAACGGCTAAAACGTCCTAAAGCAATACCTTTAACCTTAGTAAATGCACCGCTCAAACGCCATTGTGTCAAAAGGCGATCGATCCGATACGGTGCTTCGGTAACATCTTCTAAGGCAAGAATAACATCATCAAAATTCGGTTGAATCGACGTACCCAGGAGATGAGTCGCAACAGTCAGATTTGCTGGTAGCAGCACGCCCGTCACCACGCCACCACCCCAACCCTTCCCCTGGAGAGGAGATAGGGGACGACCTTCCACCCAATCGAATAATCTTTGTCTAGACCAATCTGGTTCCCCTGCTAGCGTCGTCAGTACAGGCGCGTGAACGCCTGAAATTCCTTCTTTACATAGACTCCAGAGTAAGGCGGTAATGTCGGAAAAACCGATAAGCCATTTGGGAAAGGATGTGGGGGCGCACAGCTGTGCGCCCTTAGCAGCCATCCACGTCCAATCTTCCAGAATTCTCATCCCACCATAGCCACCCCTAGCGCAGAGAATACCGCGACAGTCGGGATCTTGCCACGCATCGAGGAGTTGTTGGCGACGACTCGCATCGGTTCCGGCTAAATATCCAAAACTGTCGCCGATTGTAGGACTAACTTTAACTTGATAACCACGCGATCGCCATATTTCGATCCCCTGTTCAAATGCTGCCATTTCTCGCAAAGCGCCGCTAGGGGCAATTACTTTTAATAAATCTCCTGGTTTTAGTGGCGGTGGCGGTTGGCAAATAGGCATTGCTGCATATAACGAAACTGTAGTTAGCGTAAAATATACCTGGGAGGTATACGATTATGCAAATAGCTAATACAGATTTAATGGGAAGAATTATAACTGCAAAATATCCCTAAACCACGCCTCAAACCGATCGCCTAACGCCTCTAAAGAAAATTCAGCTTCGGCTTGTTGACGACAAGTATAACGATTGATTTCATCTAAACGCGCGATCGCATTTACCAATCCCTCTACACTATCTGGTTCGACTAAAAATCCCGTCTTTCCATCTTGAATAATTTCGGCGGGTCCCCCACGGCGATATGATATGACTGGTACGCCACAAGCTAAGGCTTCAATTGCTACATTGCCGAATGCTTCTACCCAACGGGGAGTCATTAACATTGCCCGACACTGACGCAATTCTTGTTGCATTTTTGTGGTTGAAAGAAACCCTAAATACTCAAAAGGTGCGTTAGCATAAGTCTGGCAAATTTGCTGCCAGTAGTCTTCATCTTGAATTTTTCCCATAACTTTTAAGGGAATTTTAGCAATTTGAGCTGCAGCGATCGCATCTTCTAAGCCTTTTTCAGGAGCAATCCTTGCTAACCAAGCTAATTTGTTTTGAGGATGAGAACAGAACTCATATAAGGATAAATCTATGCCACTACTAAGATAATATATAGACCTATCACTAGTTTCTACAAAAGAAAATGTTGCTCCTTGGGAGGGAGTGTAGAAACCAATCGTCCTTGGAAATTGCTCTGCAACTTGTGCCACAATTTCATCCATCGCAGCATAAATTGAACCCATGCTCACAAAATGGGCAATAGGAGTTTTAAAAAATGGGGTGAGATAAAATGGCAACCAATCGTAAGCAAAATTGACAATTAAATCGTACTCATTCTGTACTTGTCTTGCATATTCACACAGATTCGCCAGCACAGAATTTTCCGGCATAGTAATGGGTGCATTTCTTTCCTGGTTCTGGGCAATAATTTGTAAATTACCAGGAATTTCTACAATTGGCATTGACTCAAGTTTCGACCCTTGAGGGGCAAGAATTTGCAGCGTATGCCCCCGCTTTATCATTTCTTGAGCAATATTGTACAGGCTTAATTCTACTCCACCCCCCAATCCTGTGCCGAGGGGTCCCACGGAAGTAGAGATAAATAATAGTTTCAATGGTAGTTGGTATTTGGTAGTTGGTCATGAGTGAATAGCGCATGGCAGAGATTGTCTCTACATCCTTCTGACTCCTGACTCCTCAGTTTTAACTTTTGACTTTTAGCTTTTGACTTTCATAACTCTGATTCTTTCATAGGAACAGGTACGGACTTTGCTGTTTCCAAAACTTTTTCCGATTCGGATAGATGTGACTCTTTGGCTGTAGATTTCTGAAACAATTGTTCTAATTTCTCTCGCTGATTGACGAGATAAATACTAACTAAGGTGAGAGAAACGCCCGTCCACTGGATGGGGCTGAGAACTTCGGAGAGAATTAAGCTACCAAATAAGAGGGCAAATACAGGTGTGAGAAAGGTAAGGGCGCTAAGACTGGTAAGGTTACCGCTAGAGGCAAAGTAGAAGAATAACCCATAGGCGATCGCACTACCAAAAATCGTGGCATAACTTAGCGATATCCACCCAGATAAACTAATATCTGCCCATTGCCCAGCCTCTAACCCCGCAGAAAGAGCAAATAAGGGAATTCCACCAATAATCATATGCCATCCCGTTGCTGACACCGGATCGGCGTGACGACAAACATAACGAATAGCTACCGTACCGACAGCCATTGATAGGGCTGCGAGTAACATCAACCATTCGCCGCTGGCGAATAAGGATTGTAGGGGCGGGTTCTGAAATATTTGTTGCAACACTGACATATCTGGTAAACTCGCCCGCACAGGGGTAATACCAGAAAATAGGTTGAGAATTAAATCGTCTGGTAAGCCAATTAAACTAATCCCCAGTACGCCAAACATCAATCCCAGCCATCCCCATAAACCGATTCGTTCGCCAAATAACCAACTCGACATTAAAGCCACAGCTAGAGGCTGGGAGTCAATCATAACCGATCCTAAACCCGCCCCAGTTCTCACTAAACCTTCTGCCAAAAAGCCTTGAAACAGCGATCCATCAATTAAGGCAAATAGACTAATCCACAACCACGCCGCCCATCCTTTAGGCTGAGGTCTACCCATCGCCATTGCTGCACCTAATACTAATATGCCAGCAGGCAACAGTCTGACTCCTGCCATGAATAAAGGTGTTGTATGGGGAATAACGCCTTTCATCGCTACCATTGCTGTTCCCCAGAGGAAAAAGGGTGCGATTAGTAGCACGGAGGCAAAGGGTAATCTTGATTCAGTCAGTTTCAGATGCATGGGATGGCTGACGGCTGGGATGAGAAGATAACATTTCTCCGATCTTAATCGATTATGTATTTTTGTGAAGCGATCGCTATGTACTGTAACAGAAATCTACAGAGAAAAAATGTTCTATGCTTAAAGTCTAAATTGAGTTACGTCTGGTATATAACTGTACATGCTACGGCTGTTTAAAACCCCTTTTCGCAAACAAATTGCACGGCTAGAAATTACTGGGGCGATCGCGAGTGCGACGCGCAAAAGAGTTCTAGAAGCCCTCAAAACTGTAGAAGAAAGACGCTTTCCCGCCTTACTACTCCGCATTGATAGCCCTGGCGGTACGGTAGGAGACTCTCAGGAAATCTATAGTGCTTTAAAACGACTGCGAGAAAAAATCAAAATTGTTGCCAGTTTTGGTAATATCTCTGCTTCTGGCGGTGTCTATATTGGCATGGGAGCCAGTCATATTGTGGCAAACCCAGGTACGATTACGGGTAGTATTGGGGTAATTCTGCGGGGCAACAACCTAGAACGCTTGCTAGATAAAATTGGTGTTTCGTTCAAAACAATCAAATCTGGACCCTATAAAGATATCCTGGCTTTCGATCGCGAATTGACAGAACCAGAACAACATATTTTGCAAGAATTGATCGATACCAGCTATCGGCAATTCGTTCAATCTGTGGCTGAAGGGCGAAATCTGACAGAGGAAGCTGTGAGAAGCTTTGCAGACGGACGCATTTTCACCGGACAGCAAGCTTTAGAGTTAGGCGTTGTGGATCGGTTGGGAACTGAAGAAGATGCCCGTCGTTGGGCAGCAGAATTAGTCGGACTCGATCCAGAAAAAACCAAGTGTTTCACTCTAGAAGAACGCAAACCCCCATTGCAGCGATTACTTTCTAGGGAGTCTACGGTAGCATCTGGTTTATTAACTGGGGTAGATTGGTTAGAGTTTGAGCTATCTACCAGCGGCTTACCTTTGTGGCTATATCGTCCGTAATTGAGATGATTTTGGCTGATTCTAGATCCTAGTGGCTAGCGACTAGTGACTAGATCGGAATAAGAATCTAGCCACCAACCACTAGCCACTCATCAACACAAACAACTATTCGGTTAATTTAATTTAAGGAGGAATTGAGCGTGGAGTGGCGATTAAAAGCAATTCGTGGGGCAACAACCGCTACAGAAAATACGGTGCAGGCAATTGACGAAGCCGTGACAGAAATGTTAGATGAGTTGGAGATGAAGAATCAGCTAGATCCGACTCAAATTGTGAGCGTCACTTTTACTGTCACTCGCGATCTCGATGCCATTTTTCCCGCTGCGATCGCCCGTAAGCGTCCTTTCTGGGACTGTGTAGCCATGCTTGACGTACAGCAGATGCATGTAGAAGGTAGTTTAGAACGTTGCATCCGCTGCTTAATCCACGCAAATCTTCCTGCTAATCAAGTCCAGGTTTGGCATCCTTATTTACGCAAAGCAAAGAGTTTACGCCCCGATTGGAGTTCTCCTCAAAGGCTTGTACAACCAGAATCAGTCCAAACTCATTTAAGGTGAAAAGACAGCTTTCAACTGCAAAACTTTTCCACGCAACGTACAAAAATTTCTACTCCCATACCCAAAGCAGTTTCATCAAAATCAAATCGAGGATGATGGTGAGGATAAGCTAAGTTTTTGCTGAGATTAGCAGAGCCTAAAAAGAAGTAGCATCCTGGGACTTCTTGTAAGAAAAATGACATATCTTCACCACCCATTGTTTGACATTCCGGCACGATACCAATGGGCGTTTCTACAACTTTTTCAGCTTGCGATCGCACCAAATCTGCTATTTCTGCATTATTAATTACAGGTGGGTACAATTGCCAGTATTCTAACTCGTAACTCGCACCTTGACTCTGACAAACACCTGCAACAATTTGTTCAAATCGTTGACCGAAATAGCCGTCATATTTCGGATTAAAATAGCGGACTGTACCGCCCAGATGGGCTGAATCTGCAATGACGTTATGGGCAGAACCAGCATGAAATTCTCCTACTGTGACGACAGCAGAATCAATTGGATCGACATTTCGCGCCACAATTGTTTGTAAAGCATTCACAACTTGACTGGCGACGAGAATTGCATCTACTGTTTGATGCGGCATTGCACCATGTCCGCCTTTCCCCTTAATTTTGAGGTCGAATAGTTCTACCGCAGCCATTAACGCGCCGCTACGCACTCCAACCGTACCCAAAGGTAAGTTATTCCACAGATGCAAACCGATAATTGCATCCACATCGGGATTTTTTAACACTCCCGCTTCAATCATTGGTTTTGCACCGCCTGGTCCCTCTTCTGCTGGTTGAAAGATAATTTTTACAGTACCTGCAAAATCTTCTTGGTGCTGAGAAAGATAGTATGCTGTCCCTAGTGCGATCGCGGTATGTCCGTCGTGTCCGCAAGCGTGCATTACACCATCATGCTGCGACTTATAAGGCACGTCATTTTGTTCTTGGATGGGTAACGCATCCATATCAGCGCGAATGGCTAGAACGGGCGCACAGCTGTGCGTCCCTAAAGATTTTTTGCCTTTGATTGTAGTTACGATTCCTGTTTTGGCTATTCCCGTTTGATGTTCGATGCCCCATTCTTGTAGCTTTTGGGTAATAAATTCAGATGTAATAAGTTCCTTAAACCCTAGTTCTGGACGTTGATGCAGCCGCCGCCGCCATTCTACCAATTGCGCTTGCAACGCTTGGATATCTGGGCGAATGCGAGAGCGATCGACTGTGAGAGGATTTAAGGAAGTAGAAACCATGCTGAGTAAATAATCTTTTGGGGCAGAATTGCTGACATACCTATACTCAGTTTAAGGTGCAGCGAGGAAAACTGCATCTTGTATGGTTAACTGGCGCGATCGCGCTAGTCAATAGTCAAAAGGCAAGAGTTAAAAGTCAAAATAATAGGTATTTATAGTGAGATTTAAGTATAGGATGAGTAATGCCCTCATAATTAAATTAAATTGAATTTTTACTAAATTGCGATCGCAGTCTTTGGCGAAAATCTTTTGCAGCTGCTAAGGGGTTGGAGTTAGTGAGGCATTCAGCCAGTAAATTAATATCTAAACTCGGTAATATTTCGCTTCGATCTATTCTCTCATAGCCAAAGGTTTGCTGAAACTGAGAAGGCGTTTCTTCACGCAAATGATAAAGAAAGAAATTCTCATTTTGCCAAAACCAAACTTCTCGTACATTCAATCGCTGATAGAGTTCTAATTTATTAATTCCACCGCCAGTTACTACTACTTCAATAGCTAAATCGGGAAAATCTTTTTCAGTGCCAATACAATAGCTTTCATCTGGTTCTCCACCTGCTTGGCTTTCTTCCTTGCGAAAAGTCGTAGAACCTGTAGGAAAGTACTCTGTATCTGTTTCTAAAAAGAAAAGTTCTAATAATCCACCAATACGACTTTTTCCCTTTTCATGACGGCGACTTGGCGACACAATTTCTAAAACTCCATCTAAATAAGCAACCCGATAGCCAGAATTATCGCCTAAATCGGCGACTAAGGCTTCGTAATGCTGCCAACTCACTCCAGTAACAATCCGTTTCTCTTCTGGATCGTCAGCTTGCAGGCGTTGAGTTAAATCGTTGAGTAACACCATAGTCGAAAGTCAAAAGTTAAAAGTCAAGAGTCAAAATAATATGTTAAAGACAATCTTTTATAGCCCTCCTTATTAAGGGAGATTTCTATAGCCCCCCTTAAAAAGGGGGGTTGGGGGGATCTTTCTGCCGTAGTCAAAAAGTTATTGGTTAATAGATATACTATAAAAACCAATCTTCAACTGGGTTCATTTCAACACATTTCAATCTGCAAAATCGAAGATCTTGGAGATCCCCCAACCCCCTTAAAAAGGGGGCTAAGACTCGAAATTGAATCGTATATCTTGGAGACTCCCAACCCCCCAAAGAGTCTATTATAATTCGATCCTAACCCGAAACAGGCTGCGGTTCCCCCACTGCTTCCACAGCTTCAGTAGCGCGATCGCGGACGTATTCAACTGCCCATAAAATAGCTTCAGGAGTTGCAGGAGAAGCTAAAGGAACGTAATCTGTATCCCCAAACGCCGCCACTGCTGCCCGAATCGCTTCCCGTACCGAAAGCGCCAACATCAACGGGGGTTCGCCGACAGCTTTACTACCATAAATTACCCCATCTTGAGCCGCCCGTTCTAACAAATGTAAATTGAAACTTTCCGGTATTTCCCCAATTGTAGGAATTTTATACGTACTAGGGGCATAAGTGCGAATGCGTCCTTTCTCATCCCACACCAACTCTTCCATCGTCAGCCAACCCATCCCTTGTACGAAACCACCTTCAATTTGCCCGCGATCGACTAAGGGATTTAAAGATTCTCCCACATCATGCACGATGTCAACTTGTCGTAACTTAAAGTTACCTGTAAAGCCGTCTACCTCAACTTCACTCACCGCCGCCCCGTAAGCATAATAGTAAAACGGTCTGCCTTTACCCGTCGCATCATCCCAATAAATATTAGGAGTGCGATAATACCCTGTAGCAGCAAGACTAATGCGATCGCCATACGCCTGTTTCGTCACCTCTTCAAAATGAATTCGCGCTGAAGGGTAAGTGCGACAGTAAATCCAATCGTCAGCAAATACCATCTCTTCGGGTGTATCCAACTTTAATAACCCAGCCGCCACCACAGCCAGCCGAGATTTCAGCGTTTCGCAAGCATCTTTCACCGCTTGTCCGTTTAAGTCTGCACCGCTAGAAGCAGCAGTTGCAGAGGTATTCGGTACTTTTTCCGTACTCGTAGGCATGATCCGCAGGCGTTCGATCTTTACCCCTAGCGTTTGGGCGGCGACTTGCAACATTTTGGTATGCAACCCCTGTCCCATTTCCGTACCGCCGTGATTCAGTTGAATGCTACCGTCGGTGTAGATGAGGACTAATGCGCCTGCTTGGTTGTATTGAGTTTTATTAAATGAAATCCCGAATTTAATCGGAGTAATTGCCAAACCGCGTTTTTTGTAAGTGCTAGCTTGGTTGTACTGCGCGATCGCCTCTCTACGTGCGGTAAAATTCGAGCTATCTTTTACCTGTTGCCAAACTTTAGTAATGCGGTTATCAAAAATTTCTTGGTCGTAATGAGTCGTATTCGTTTCTCCTTCCCCGTGGTAAAAGTTGCGTTCTCGCACCACTTCTGGCGGTAAACCCAAATACCGTGCTACTCGATCCATAATATCTTCAATAACTACCATGCCTTGAGGACCGCCAAAACCTCGAAATGCTGTATTCGAGACTTTGTTAGTTTTGGCAATTTGTCCTCTGACTTCTAAATGGGGAATGTAATAAGCATTATCTACATGTAACATTGCCCGCAAAAGTACGGGAGGCGACAAATCCAAACTCCAGCCACCATCGGCGTATAAATCTACATCTAAAGCAACGATTTTGCCATCATTAGTAAAACCGACTTTATATTGTCCTAAAAAGCCGTGACGCTTGCCCGTCAAAATCATATCGTGGTGACGTTTTAATTTTACTCGCACCGGACGACCTGTTTTACATGCTGCGATCGCGGCTACACCTGCAAAAGGATTTGCTTGCGATTCTTTTCCGCCAAATCCGCCACCCATTCTGATACAAGTGACGACAACTTGATTCTTATTAATTCCCAACACGCGGGAAACGACAATTTGTGTTTCTGTGGGATGCTGGGTAGAAGCATAGACTTGGTAATTACCTTCTCCGTCTGGTATGACCCAACTCGCATGGGTTTCCAGGTAGAAATGATCCTGACCGTTCATTGCCATTTCGCCTTCAACATAGCAATCTACCTGCTGTAAAGCTGTTGTTGGATCGCCTCGTTTAATCACTCTCGGTTTAAGATGAAAGCTACCTGCTGCGATCGCGTCTTTTATCGTCAGAATTGGTTCTAGTGGTTCGTATTCGACGACAACTTTTTCTGCACCCAGTCTTGCAACTTCATCGGTTTCCCCTGCTACCCAAACTACTGCTTGTCCGTAGTAACTAATTTCCTTGTCGGGAAGCAGGATTTCATCGTAGACAATCGTTCCAGTATCGTTTACGCCTGGTACGTCTGCGGCGGTGATGACTGTGACGACACCATCAATTTCATATGCGCCAGCAGGATCGATTTTTGTAATTCGCGCTTTTGCATGAGGAGATAATACAGGGTAGAGGGAAAGCATCCCTGCTGGTAAGCGTTGGTCATCAGTATAAATTGCTTTGCCGCTGACGTGTCCGGCGGCGCTTTCGTGGCTTCTTGTTTTCCCTACTGTCATCTCGTCCCCCTCAAGGTTATGTGATTTTGGTCGCGCAAAGACGCAGAGGCGCAAAGATAAGGAAGTCAAAAGCTAAAAGTTAAAAGTCAAAATCACTAACAACTACCAACTACCAACTACCCATTACCCATTTCCACAAAAAACTTCTCAAACAAATTCGCAACTAGCATCTTGCGATACTCGGCGCTACCTCGCAAGTCGGTAAGTGGTGTGAAGGCTTGTTTCAATTCTTGCTTGGCTTGTTTTACTGTTTCGGCATTCCAGGGTTTGCCAATTAGCTTCGATTCTACTGCTACTGCCCTGGCTGGTGTTGCGGCAACTCCGCCATATGCGAGTCTGGCGTGTTCGATTCGATCGCGATCGCCTAAATCGATCGTAAATGCGGCTGCGACAATACTAATATCGTCCGTGCCGCGTTTGCCTACTTTATAAGATTGACTCAAGCGGCGAGTCGCGCCAGGTGTAATGTTTTTGGGAATTTGAACGGAGACGATGACTTCTCCTGGCTGCAAATCTGTTTTTCTATATCCTTTGAAGAAATCTGCCAAGGAAAGAATTCTTTTACCCCCAATTCCAGCTATACGCAGTTGGGCATCTAAAGCGAGTAATACTGGAGGCAAGTCGCCAATTGGTGAAGCTGTACCGATATTACCGCCTAATGTGGCTCGATTTCTGATTTGACGCGCCGCAAACCAGTGCAGCATCTCATCCATTGCTGGAAAGACACCGCGTAGGTTTTCTTCAATATGACTTAGTGGTACTGCTGCCCCAATTTCCACCAATTCTGGTATATTTGTCAGCGTTTTCAACTCTGCTACCGCTTCTAAGGAAATCAGCACCGGAAAGCTTTTGCTATGATGGCTCATTTCCAGTCCTAAGTCTGTTGCCCCTGCGACTAAGCTAGCGCCAGGATGCTGTTGCAGTAATTCTAAAACTGTCTGTAGTTGCGTCGGGCGATAAAACTTTTGGTTTTCACAACTGTAGCTAATTTGACTGACTTCAGTTGTTGCTTGTGCTACCTTCTGGCTGAAACAATCGCTTGGCGGCTGCATTTGCATCACTTGTTGGGCAGCACGGCGAATTGGCAAATATCCCGTACAACGGCACAAGTTTCCTTCTATTGCCATATCGTCTACTTGGCGATCGTAGTAGGCAGCGAACATACTCATAATAAAGCCAGGGGTACAGTAGCCACACTGGGAACCACCTGTTTCTACCATTGCGGCTTGAACTGGGTGTAACTGTCCGTTGGCAACCCCTTCTACAGTAATAATTTCTCTTCCCGCTACTGCACCCAAGGGAATAAGACAGCTATTCACTGCTTGATAGTGGGGTTTTCCATCCGCGCCTTCACCTACAATGGCAACAGTACATGCTCCACAGTCGCCATCCCCACAGCCTTCTTTCGTCCCGATGCGTCCGCTTTGCCGCAAGTACTCTAACAGCGTTATCGTAGGTGAGACATCTTTTAGGCGGACTGTTTCGCCATTGATGGTTAAAATTAAGCGTTCTGGTGATAATTGCTGCACTTTCTAAATCCACATAGTTAAAAAGTGACTTCGCGATCGATCTTAGACGAGTCAGCCACTGGGCTGCATAAAAGTGCTTGACCAATGCGATCGCGCCATCCAATTAAATTTATTTAAGTATACTGTATACAATAAAAATGCCAGAATAAAAGTATTCTGAAATACTGAAATGAGGAAATTGTGGCGATCGCGACCTCTAGTACTTTGCTGAGAGGCGCTTAATCCTACTTCACTATTGTTAAAAATTTTTAGAAAATGCCGCAGCGATCGCAAATTGCAGTAAATTCGTTTTTGGTTGTAGTCTTATATTCATAAGGAATCTAGCAATATGTTTTCAGCATCGTTTTTACCATCAATCCTAGTTCCGCTGACGGTTCTAGTATTTCCTTCCGTAGCAATGGCTTTGTTGTTTCTCTACATCGAGCGTGAAGACCCCTCAGGGATCTAGAGAGTTCGGGACTATGGCAGAAGGCAGTTATGCTGAGGGCAGAAGGAAAATACCTTTCATGTAAAGAAGACAAGCTGCTTTCATGTCCTCATCTTTCCACGCTATAACTCTGTTAACTCAGCCCTGTTTCCTAATCCCTAATTAAAAACCGCTTACCTAAACTGGATAAGCGGTTTTTTTAGCATTATTGTCGATAACGATATACTCGATCCCAAGAACTTCAGCTAGCTAGTACAGCATTGCAGAATTAGGGCGATCGTTCAAGGTCTGTCAAAAGTCTCCAATAGGAACGTCATAATTTTTGACTTTTGGCTTTTGCCTTTTGACTTTTGCAAAAGTTCTTACAACGAGGAACCTAAATGAGTGTAAGAACCGTAAAAGAATGTTCCAACAACAACAATCACGCCCAAACCAGCAATAGTTGCTACAACCCAAAGGGGTATTCTTCCACTTCCAGACACAGCTTTTTCTCCTACCTAAATTACACGGTTAGATAAATTAAAGACAACAGCCTTGAATCTAGTTAGTTGAAGAAATAACTAGAAAACAAAATGCCCAGCACGAATATTAGCAGCAAACCCAAGTATAGGGAAGTCCGGTTTAATTCTACAGGCTGGTTATTAGGGTTTTTCGATCTCTCTAATGGCATAAACTTCTCCTATCGCTGAATAAACTGCATAGAAGCGATCGCACCTAAGAAAAATACTGTCGGTACAGCTAAGGTGTGAACGGCTAGCCAGCGGACGGTAAAAATTGGATATTGAATTGGTTGATTGACTTGATTGGTATTCATTTCAAACTACTTTCCTATAAATTCCTCGATCTGTTTTCTGCTTTCAAAGCGATCGCTCACGATTGGCAACTCTTGCCGTTCTTGGGGATAGTATTCGTTTGGTCGGGGTGTTCCAAATACATCATAGGCAAGACCAGTACTAACAAATAACCAGCCAGCGATAAACAAAGCTGGAATCGTAATACTGTGAATCACCCAGTAACGCACGCTGGTAATAATATCCGAAAACGGACGCTCGCCTGTCGTTCCTGACATTTACCTTCCTCCATTAAGAACCATTACTTTCTTACTCATTATCATACGAAACCTTGACCAGTAGTTAGCGATTAGTCGGGAGTAAAGAATGGCTGCGAACATTTGATAATTGGTTGACAGTAGACAGCTATCAGTAGCTAGGCGCTAGTGGCTAGAGTTTCTTCCTTGTCTCCCTTGTCTCTCTTGTCTCCCTTGTCTCTTTCTTCCCGACTCCCCAAATTCATTAAGCTGATTCTGCTTGACCTTGATAACGCAGCAAAATTCCGCGCTGACCGATAATAAATCCTTTCTCTGGAGAGAGAAAGACGATCTTGTAAAGATTCGAGGGGACTGATTCTACGCCTCGGTCTTTTTGCCAAGTTTTTCCGCCATCTGGACTGCAAAGTAGATTACCGCTACCACCAGTCACCCAAATTTCTTCAGGTGTCCGGTAAGCCAAATCTAACAATCCCCAACTAGTAGATAACTCTGGATTTTGTACTTCTTCCCATTCTTCTGTATTATCTGCCTTAGTAAATTGCACCTGACCGCCTCGTGCCAGCATCCATACACGCCCGTCTTTACCAAATCCCATATTTTGCAGGCGACGGGAACTATTCCGGTTATGACCTTGCCATGCCGTTTGACCTGGTTCCCAGGTTGAATAGAAATTCCCCTTAGCAGAAACAGCAATGTACTTACCATCTTCAGAACGCGCCACGTTTCGCAGCACGCCTACGGCTTCCTGTACCATTGCTTTCCAGTTTTTACCACCGTCAGTAGTGCGGTAAATTGCGCCTACATCTGTAGTCATCTCCGCTGACTGTTGCCCCAGCGCCACGATTGTGTTTGGGTTGCCTGGTAGCTTTTCACTTAAGAGAATCCGCGACCAAGTTTCGCCACCATCATTTGTATGTAGCAGTAAAGATGGTTCGCCAACAATCCATCCTTCTTGACCGGAAAAACTCACGGAAGACAGAATAAAGTTTTTGTCACCTAAATCCAAACTCTTCTGCTGCCAGGTTTTGCCACCATCCTTAGTTTCAAATAGAGCAGATTTATTCCCCACTAACCAGCCATGTTGGGTATCGTCCGTAAAGCCAACATCTTGCAAGTTAACATCCGTTGGTAAAGTAACTACCTCCCAAGGATTGTAACTAGTAGAGGGAACGCTACTACAGCCGACGCACAGCAAGACGACTGCTACGAGGACAACAATCTTTTGCCAAAATTTTAACGGTGAAAACATGCTGATTTTACGTGCTCTACTTAAACAAATTGAATGTATTGTAAGAATATTTCAGTATGCCGATAGGTCGAATGAAAGCCTATCTACTTGTCAGCATACAGATATATGGTTAGGCGATCGCCGTCTGCACCAAGCTTGCCTGACAGCAGGTTCACTGTAACCCATATAGGCTGAGAAAAAACAAGACGGCTAATGCTAAAGCACCAAAGATCAAAATGTTCTTCTGACCTGGAGTGAGCTGATTCACGCCAAGCCCGTAGCCGAGATTTTCCTTAAAGCCAGAGGCTTGTCCCACTGGACCAATGTTGGCAAATGCGTTTTTACGCGCTCCACAAACTGGACATCGCCAAGTAGAAGATAGTTCTGCAAATGGTATGCCAGGGGCAATATCGTGCTTATCATCGCCGCGATCGGGTTCGTACACATAGCCGCAAGCCCGACATTCATATCGGTCTAGCGCTTGGGTATCAATAGCTGGTTCGCTCATAGTAAGGCAAATGAGAAAGTAGAGGCGCAAAACTTAAAATCATGTTAAAAATTATGACGCGAAATGACTTCTTCTACAAGGGGTAAGGGAGCAGTTATCAGTGACCAGTGACCAGTGACCAGTGACTGATTAACATGCACCACTCTCTCTTAACAAATTCCGAATTTTCCTCACTCCTCGCTCCTCGCTCCTCATCCCTAACTCATGCATAGATTTTCTCAATCAGAAGCAGAACTGAATCGAATGATGCCAAGGGTTAGGTTTTGCTAGTGCGTGAAACCCAAATATATATAATATGTAAAGACAGATAACAAAATTATTGACTCTAGCAACGGTAATTATCCATCGTGTTTGTTCTTAGCGGCTACGAGTATTTACTAGGCTTCCTCTTAATCTGTAGTTTAGTTCCAGCGCTTGCCCTTTCTGCATCTAAGCTCCTCCGACCGAGCGGACGCAGCCCAGAACGCCGGACGACATACGAATCAGGCATGGAACCCATAGGCGGAGCCTGGATTCAGTTCAATATCCGCTACTATATGTTTGCACTGGTCTTCGTGGTCTTTGATGTAGAAACAGTATTTCTCTATCCTTGGGCAGTTGCATTCCACAGCCTCGGTCTGTTGGCTTTTATCGAAGCCCTCATTTTCATTGCAATCTTAGTTGTTGCCCTTGTATATGCATGGCGTAAAGGAGCTTTGGAATGGTCTTAAATATCGATCCAGCCGGACAAAAAGAACGCATCATTAACCCAATCGAGCGCCCTTCAGTTACTCAAGAACTATCTGAAAACGTCATTCTCACCACGGTTGACGATCTCTATAACTGGTCTAGACTCTCTAGTTTGTGGCCTCTATTGTTTGGTACGGCGTGCTGCTTTATCGAATTTGCTGCTTTAATTGGCTCGCGATTTGACTTCGATCGCTTCGGACTCATCCCCCGTTCTAGCCCCCGTCAAGCTGACTTAATCATCACAGCTGGCACGATCACGATGAAGATGGCTCCGCAGTTGGTGCGGCTCTACGAACAAATGCCAAACCCCAAGTACGTCATTGCTATGGGAGCTTGCACTATCACTGGTGGTATGTTCAGCGTGGATTCGCCAACCGCCGTGCGGGGTGTCGATAAATTGATTCCCGTCGATGTTTACTTACCTGGTTGCCCTCCTCGTCCCGAAGCTATCATCGATGCCATCATCAAGTTACGCAAGAAAATTGCGAACGAGTCGATGCAGGAGCGGACTCCAATCAAGCAAACTCACCGCTACTACAGCACGACCCATAGCATGAAGGTTGTACCACCTATCAGCGATGGTAAATATCTACAGGTTGCTACACGGCAAGCGCCACCGAAGGAGCTGACAGAGGCAATTGGTATGCCCATACCACCAGCCCTGCAATCTGTTGCCAAAAAAGAGGAAGTGAACCGTGGCTGAAGAAGAAACAAAAGAAGAGACTAAACCCGTACCTGCCGAAGAAACAAAAATTGTCGAAGCGGGAAAGACTTCCAAGTGGTTGAAGGAAAACGGCTTCGATCACGAAGTTATGGAGCCAGACCACTTGGGAGTGGAGATTATTAAAGTCGATCGCAATTTTCTCTTGCCGATCGCCACAGCACTATATGCTTACGGTTTTAACTATCTCCAGTGTCAGTGCGGCTACGATTCTGGTCCAGGACAAGATTTAGTCAGCATGTATCATTTAATCAAGCTGAGCGATAATGCTGACAGACCAGAGGAAGTGCGGATTAAAGTTTTTCTGCCTAGAGAAGACCCCCGCATACCTTCGGTTTACTGGATTTGGAAAGCCGTAGACTGGCAAGAACGAGAATCGTACGATATGTTTGGCATCGTCTATGAAGGACATCCAAATTTGAAACGGCTGCTCATGCCTGAAGATTGGGTTGGTTTTCCCTTACGTAAAGATTACGTCTCCCCCGACTTCTACGAATTGCAGGATGCTTTTTAACAGTGACCAGTGACCAGTGACCAGTGACCAGAATGAACATCGATCGCTGATTTAGTTTTTGTAGAGACGTTACGTGTAACGTCTCTACAAATTTTTGACATAAATGCGATCGCAGCGTGCTGTTTCTACCCCTGTTGCAGGTTGATAGCCGCTGCTTTCGTATAATTTAATCGCTTCTACAAGAACGCTGGCAGTTTCAATCCAAATTTGCTGAAATCCCTTCGCTGCGATCGCTTTTTCTAACTCTTGTAATAAAAATCTCCCCAAACCCAACTTTCTAGCTTGGGATAGAAGATACATTTTTCTAATTTCTACAGCTGTCTCGCCACGATGGAAAGGATAGTAACCAGCCGTTCCCACTACTTGACCCTGGGATTCTACTACCCAAAACTCTCCACCGGTGGCTAAATAATAATTTTCGACCTCCAACACATCTCGGTCAGCACCTAGAGGTTCCCAATCCAAACTATATTCTGCCAACACAGAACCAATAACCGCTGCCACCAGATTGCGATCGCTTTGGCTCCAATCTCGAATGAGAAAATCTTTGTAAATAGCTTGCATAACTGGTAATGGGTAATGGGAAAGTCAAAATTCAAAAGTCGAAAGTCAAAACACTACTCACTACTCGCTACTTACTCGTGACCAATGACCAATGACCAACTAACTATGAATCCTCGGTTGAGGATGTAATGTTGATAATAACTGACTTTCTACCACTGCTAATTCTTCTAGCCTTTGGGTAAACGCAGCGCGATCGAAATAAGTATCAGCTAAAACCCAATAAGTTCCAAAGTGCCTCGCTTCCGAAGCCATCAAACCGCGATAAAATTTAGCTAGCTCTGGTTCTGGGCAATGCGTGGCTAAAAGTCCTAACCGTTCGTGACTGCGAGCTTCAATCAAACCAGAGACGAGCAAAGAATCCAACATCCGTTCTGGCTCTTTGGCACGAATTTGCGCCTTTAACCCCGCGCCGTAAGGAGGTGGTGCTAAGGGTGCTAGAGGAATTCCTCGCCGTTCCAACCATTGGTTCACCTGCTCGAAGTGTTCCAGTTCTTCCCGGGCGATCGCTGTTAGCGATCGGACTAATTTTTGGCTCGAAGGGTAACGAAATATTAAATTTAGAGCTACCCCAGCTGCTTTGCGTTCGCATTGGGAATGATCCAATAAGATGGTATCCAAGTTAGCGATTGCTTGTTCTACCCACTCCTCGGTGGTTGGGACGACTAGAGCGTTAATTTTGGCAACTGTTAAATCGGCTACATTCATACTTACTTAATTTTACTAGAGCTGATTTTTTTGGCTTAAGCCATAATTAAAATGAAAGATTAATATCTTCCAAACATTCTTCATCCATTCTTTAACCAATATCTCCTTGAGTACAGATAGGCTGGAAACAACAAGCGGTATTATTGTTAACCCAAAACTTCTATGAGCGCAGCGCACCAACGTCGCATTATTATCGGTGATGTGCACGGTCACTATGACGGACTGATGATTTTGCTTGAGGCGATCGCCCCTGGCGCAGCCGATGAAGTTTATTTCTTGGGAGACTTAATTGATCGCGGACCGCAAAGCGCACAAGTCGTTGATTTTGTCAAGCAAAGTCCTTACTATTGCTTGCTTGGCAATCACGAACAAATGCTGCTAGATGTGTTAACTAAACGCGCTTCCAATCAAATTCGCCAAGCTTGGCTTTATAGCGGCGGATATGAGACTTTAAGCAGTTACAAAACAGCCACTATTCCTCGCGATCATATCGAATGGCTGCAAACCTTGCCTACTCACCTCGACTTAGGCGATATTTGGTTAGCTCATGCTGGACTCGATCCCAGGCTTCCCTTGGAAGAGCAGTCAGTCGAGCAATTTTGTTGGGTGCGGCAGGAATTCCACAGCATGAAGCAGCCCTTCTTTGAAAACAAACTCATTATTGTCGGTCATACAATCACGTTTACCCTACCAGGAGTACGCCCTGGAGAACTTGCCCAAGGACAAGGTTGGTTGGATATCGATACTGGTGCTTATCATCCCAGAAGCGGTTGGCTCACAGCAGTTGATATCAATAATCAGATTGTTTATCAAGTCGATGTCTACGATAAGCTAGTTCGGACATTGCCTCTGTCGGAAGCCGCGATTCGCATTAATCCTGCCCAGGTGTTAGCGCGATTGTAGAGACACTCTACCGAACGTCTCTACAAATAAAAATTAACGTGAAAGCGGGCGAATTCTAGCTCTGTAAGCGGCGCTATCTAACCCATCGCCCTCATCTGCTGCTTGAGAGTCGATCGCTTCTCTTAATCTGGCAATACGGCTCTGAGTGGCTGGATGAGTACTCAAAACAGCAGGTGTGGAACCACCTTTCTTTAATAATTTCTCCATAAACGAAACCATTGCTTCTCGATCGTAGCCAGCTTGTCCTAACATCTCTAACCCTGTCGTATCTGCTTCGTACTCATCTTTACGACTGTTAGGACGGCGTAAAGCCAGATCGACACCAATCGCCACAGCTCGGTTACGGTTTAAGCCAGCCGCAGTTGCCAGTCCTCCCGCGATCGCCGTGCTACGCATTTGCTTAATTAAGTGACGATTAGTAATGTGACCGATTTCGTGACCTAGTACGCTAGCTAATTCTGCTTCGTTATCGGCAGTACGCAGCAATTCAGTAGTGACATAGACAAAACCCCCAGCCGTAGCAAAGGCATTGACGCTGTTATTGTCTACAATTTGAAACTGGTAAGGAAGATTAGGGCGATCGCTTTCAGCCGCTACCCGTTCTCCTACCCGTTCAACATAACGATTGACGCTCGGATTGCGATAGAGGCGGAATTCTTTCCCAACCATCTGTTGGTTAATTTGCTTGCCTAACTCGACTTCCTCTTCCTCAGAAACATCAGACAGTTGGATGATTTGCGCTCCCTGTTGAATGAGATCGAACCAGGAAATGGCTTTTGCCAACCCAGCCGAACCAATCAGTAAGCCGATGACTACTGATAGTGATATGAGCGGATAAAGCCAGCGACGCTGGATGCGACGAGAGAACGAAAAGAATAGGTTGAACATCGCCGGGAATTGTTGTTTGAAAGACTGAAAAATTTTTAAACTTGCTGTAGTGATAGACGGGCAAAAAAGCTTTTGGTTGCCATATAGGGGAATGAGAAAGGCGATAAGGGGGACAAGGGGGACAAGGGGGACAAGGGGGACAAGGGGGATAAGGGGAAGAAATATAGTCTCCCCGATTCTTGTCTATTCAAATCGTAAAATATCTCTCATCGCAGTAGAATCGTGCTACCCTTTCATTGACTAGCGACCAGCAACCAGTTAATTTTGACTTTTGACTTTTGACTTTTGACTTGTTTCCCTTGTTCCCTCGTCTCTTCCCTTAAGTATGAAAATTTTAGATTCCCAAGGGCGTTTATTTGGTAAAGTCAGTCTCCTCGACATCGGAGCAGCCTTAGTCATCTTCTTGGTAGTGGTGGGGATCTTTTTCTTCCCTGGCACTTCTGGAGCGCAAATTGGCGTGACTACCAAACCTGTAGAAATTGACGTGATCGTGCGGGGTTTGAGCGTGCGCGATCCGCAACAGCTATTTGAGCAGGGACTAAAGCCAGGTGGAAAAACCAACATCATTATCCGCAATCAGCCTTACGGTCAGGTAGGCGTGAAAGCTGTTAAACAACTACCGAGAACCACCCTCGTACCTCAACCTGATGGCTCCGTGAAAGTTTTGCCCGATCCACGCGAAAATCAATACATTATGGATATGGTCGTCACTTTAGAAGGCAACGCTCAATTAACCAAAAATGGTCCAGTTATTGGTAACAGCAAACTTAAAATTGGCATTCCTGCTCAGCTAGAAGGCTTTAACTATGATTTTACTGGTGGTGTCATCGCTCTAAGATTTCCAGAAAAAGGATGAATGAGAATTCGGAATACCCCTGCGGGGAAGCAAGCTACGGAATTCGGAATTCGGAATTGAGAGTGGAGACGCAAGAATTTGCCTCCGTAAAGAGTTTATACAACAGCAGCTACAGAGCTAGTTAAGGAAGGTAAAAATTGCCGAATCAGTCCGATTGTCACGGCTGGAAGTTCTAGCTGTGGTGTCAAGCCGACTTCTGGTAATTTTTGAAAAATCTTAATGGCTTGAGGATTGATCTGGGCAAATCGCTGTCCGATTTCTGGGGAAGTGAATTCAGATTTTTGTCCCCAAATGATAGCTGTAGGAACGGTCAGTTGGGGAATATAGAGAGATAAGTCGAAGCACAAGTCGCCACGGACAAAAGATAAGGCGGCGTACTCAGCGTTTGGTTGAGTCGCAGATTCGAGGTAAGCAGCAACTATTTCTTCATAAATACGGTTGGGCTGGGCAAACTGGCGCTGTTCTAAGAAACTACGAATCCCGTTACTCGTAGCAACCCCCGTGCTGTAGAGCAAGCGATCGAGAATGGGAACGCTGACGATTTGAGCAAAGAAACTACGGGAATAGTTTTCGCCAAAATCAGATAGTCCGGCAGGTGTAGTCAAGATTAAAGATTGAAATAATTCTGGACGAGCGATCGCTACCCTAACAACCATCGCTGCTGTCAGAGAGGAAGCAATAACTGTTACCGCACCCTGACAAGTCTGTTCTAAAAATTCCGCGATCGTTGTTAAATAATCTTCAACGCGATAGTTCCGTGCTGGATGCTCCGATCGCCCCCAGCCAATTAAATCGGGCGCGATAATGCGATACTCCGCAGCAAAAGCTGGATAAACCTTCGACCATTCGTAAGCTGAAGATCCGCCACCAAAACCATGTAAAAAGACTAAAGTTGGTTTCTCAGCATTATCAGCTCCATCTTTCAGCCAAGGCTCTCCAGCATCAGTATAGTAAACCATTCTGCCTAATGAGGTCATCACAGAACGCTGTTCAAATCCAGGTGGTAAAAACATAATTTGTTATTGGTCATTGGTCATTGGTCATTTGCTAATAGCTAGCCACTAGTCACTAGTCACTGATAACTGGTCACTGATTCACGGGTTCTGCTTTTTCTACTGATTTATCGGTGACTCCCAAAGTCAGTTTTAAGGGCGTGCGCGTGGGGTAAGCTTTGACCACTTGGCGATAGACTTGATAATTCGTCGGTAAAGTGACTTGGCGATCGCCTTGGGGATAACTAAACTGATACTCCACAGATTTGATTAACTCTGGAGTACTCGCCCGTTCGCCCGATTTCTTTCTTTGTTCTACCTCGTCTACTGTAGGGCGTGGTGGTAGAGCCGCCCACCACAATCCTCGATCGTCGGGACCAGTCACTGCACCCATTGGTTTAATTCCATTACGATTGATTAAGGACGTGGAAGCAAAAGTTTCAAATCGAGGTGATTTGTTATTAAGGTCGATGGCGTATTTGACTTGCCAAGTGTAAATTGTTTTTGCAGTGGCTTCGTATTGGTCAATTGTTAGATTAGAACAACCACTTAGGGCGATCGCGATCGCACCCCCCACTACCATCAGTCCATACCAAGAATTGCTCATCAGTTGTCAGTTATCAGTTATCAGTTATCAGCGAGTCGGGAAATTTTAACTTTTAACTTTTGACTTTTAACTTTCCCTACTCCCTACTCTCTACTCCCTCATTAATGCAGCTAGCTCCCTTCTTACCCCTAATGTATCGAATTCTCAAGCCGTCGTTTCCTAGTTGCTTGTGGTCTGGACACGATCGCGCCCGCTCGATCGCTTTGACTTTCGATGACGGTCCCCATCCTTCCCATACGCCTAAGTTACTAGAAGTTTTAGACCGCTATGCCATCCCTGCTAGTTTCTTTTGGCTGGGTGCTTGCGTTCGACGCTCTCCCGAGCTTGCCAAAGCAATTTACCAACGAGGACATTGGATCGGTAATCACGGTTACGACCATCGCTCTTTTCCCATGCTGACACCTACCGAATTGCAACACAGCCTGGTAGCTACCCAAGAGGCGATCGCGACTGCTTGTGACTTGCCTACTGCTCGCGTGCGTGATGTCCGTCCGCCAAATGGTTTATTTACACCTCAAACCTTAAATTTGTTACATCAATGGGACTACAGACCCGTAATGTGGAGTGTGGTTCCTGAAGATTGGGTTTGTCCTGGGGTAGCTGTTGTCGTTCAACGGGTCATGCAGCAGGTACAAAACGGTTCGCTGATCGTACTGCACGACGGTGCTTGTGGTGGTACAGATGTTGCCGATGTTGCTGCTCTCTTAATTCCTCAATTGTTAAGCTTGGGTTACGAATTTGTCACGATCGATACCTTGTGGCAACAATCTCTATCCCTTACGAATCAAGGTTTTTTCTCTTCTTTGACTAGTGGCGATCGCTCTTTTTGACACAAATTTAGTGAATTTCTCGTGAGGGGAGCTGTCATCTGCCTTCAGTATTAATTACAATGACAGAGAAAAGTTTATTAGTTTGTCAAGAACACGTAGGTTGAAATATCCGTACAACCTCAGTTAACTTGTGATTATGATTGACGATCGAATCAGTTGCATCTCAATCAAAATTAGAACATTTGCACTAAGTGGTAAGTTTGATGTTTTGGAAAATGCCAAAACCTATCTCCGCACCAGTGCAGAGTTACTGGTACTACTATTGTCAATCGCGCTTAGGGGACACATGAACGACTAAACAAGGCTGAATAGGTGGTCTAGACTATTTTTCCTCGCAAAACACGCAATGGCAAAAAACGCTCTGCTCCTGTTGTCTTACACTACTAAGCATTACACTTCACCATCAATTTGCACTCTGCAACCTGGGTAGATCTACGCGATTTTTCTCCAGATTGCGGAAGACAAATTTAAGATGTAATTCGTAGGTGTAAATACAAATTGGGAAACAATTGAACTTGTCTTGACCTTCTGACTTCAAAATTAGAACACTAAATCTGCCCAAATTTTGTGAAACAGGCTACAATCGGAACGGTCTTCATTACCTAAGAGATAAATAGCTATTGGTGCATCTATCCAAGGCTATGTCTATTAAATTGAGCAGAGCTTATTTTAGACCAATCGGTTAATCTCAAAGTATGTTTTCAGGCAAGAATCCTACCACCATATCGTTCGGATCTGCCCATGAATCTTCCCGACAGAGAATCTCTTTGCAGCCAGTCGCTAGCTGATGCAATGAGAGCAATTTTTAAGTGACTAAATGTTTGTTGAATCAAGGAGCATGAGGAACGCGGCATGAACCAGGCTAACAACGTACTACTCGAAAATATTCAACAGTCTGAACCCCAAATGGCTCGCCAGTCTGATTTCGAGCGCGATTTTGACTTTTCATTAGAAGAAGCAGAAGAGTTACAAAGCTTAGAAGTAGATGATAGTGACGGATTTTTAGAAGTTCAGCCTGACGAGGATGACGCTAAGCCTGGGAAAGGTGGAAAAACCCGTCGGCGGGCGCAAACCAAGAAAAAACAATATACCGAAGACTCGATTCGCCTTTACTTACAAGAAATCGGTAGAATTCGTCTCCTACGAGCAGACGAAGAGATTGAATTAGCGCGAAAAATTGCCGATTTACTAGAGCTAGAGAGAATTCGAGAAAAGCTATCCGATCGCTTAGATCGCGAACCGCAAGACAGTGAATGGGCGGAAGCAGTTAAGCAGAATTTGCCCGCATTTCGCTATCGCTTGCATGTCGGACGACGGGCTAAGGACAAGATGGTGCAGTCAAACCTGCGCCTAGTGGTTTCGATCGCTAAAAAATATATGAATCGCGGGCTGTCGTTCCAAGACTTGATTCAGGAAGGTTCTTTAGGTTTGATTCGGGCGGCTGAGAAGTTCGACCACGAAAAAGGCTATAAGTTTTCTACCTACGCTACATGGTGGATTCGCCAAGCAATTACTCGCGCTATTGCCGATCAATCTCGTACTATTCGCCTACCAGTCCACCTCTACGAAACTATTTCTCGCATTAAGAAAACCACTAAATTGCTATCGCAAGAAATGGGTCGCAAGCCAACCGAAGAGGAAATTGCTACCCGCATGGAAATGACAATCGAAAAGCTGCGGTTTATTGCTAAATCAGCCCAGCTACCAATTTCATTAGAAACGCCCATCGGTAAGGAAGAAGATTCCCGACTGGGCGATTTTATTGAGTCGGATGGAGAAACGCCAGAAGATCAGGTTTCTAAGAATTTATTGCGCGAAGACTTAGAAAAAGTTTTGGATAGTCTCAGCCCACGGGAAAGAGACGTGTTGCGTTTGCGCTATGGCTTAGATGACGGTCGAATGAAAACGCTAGAAGAGATAGGTCAGATCTTCAACGTGACTCGCGAAAGAATCCGTCAAATCGAAGCAAAAGCTTTACGTAAACTTCGCCATCCCAACCGTAATAGCGTGCTGAAAGAATATATTAGATGAAGTCGGAAGTCAGAAGTCAGAAGTCGGAATTAAAGATTTTTAGATGTATCTAGACTAACTTCTGGTTTTGAAGAGAAAAATGCATGATTGGTGTGAAGATAGTTGTGGATTGTCTTCACACAAAAAAAGACTTGGGAATGCCTGTTTCCAAGTCTTTTTGTTGCTCTAAAGTCGATATCACCGATTTACAGAATTCCCCAGAAGTGTAGGAAACCTTGACCTGAGAATAGTTCGATCGCAACAGCTGCTAGAAAACCGATCATTGCCAAACGACCGTTCCAAATTTCAGCTTGTGGTGTGAAGCCCCAACGCCATGCGTTGCGATCGTCAATGATTGGTGTGGTAACTTTAGTTGTGTCTTGCATGATTGATGCTCCTAAATTGGTACTTCAGTCAGAAAACTGTAACTCTTTATTTAGTTATGTAAACTAATATAACAATTAGTTGATGGAGATGCAACAGCTTAAATGAAATTTACTGACAAAAAGTCGGACTGAAGCAAAGAAGATCGAACCAAAATCAAAAAAATCAGCTAGCGTACATTCAAATTAGCTAGCGCACATTCAAATTACAGTATATGAGCGGGCAAGATGCCCACTCCACACAGGCAAGATGCCCACTCTACAAAAGCTAGAACATTCGCTAACCAAAAAAGAGTGGTTCCTAGTCTCACACTATCGGTAAAGAAATAAGGCGATGAAAAAGCCTACCATTGCCAAGCGACCATTCCAGAGTTCTGCTTGAGGGGTGAAACCCCAGCGCCACGCATTGCGATCTTCCATCACTGTAGTGGCAAGTTTTGTAGTATCTTGCATACTTCTATCTCCAGTTAGCCCTGACTCATTAAGAATTACAACAGAATATGTAAATTAATGTAAAAAATCAAGATTCTGCTGCGCTCTATCTTAAGGAGGAGATAGGTAGTTGTCAGTTATCAGTTATCAGTGGCTAGTGGCTAGTGACTAGCAAAAAGTCAAGCCACTGGTTCCACCAGCCACTAGCCACTCACTACTCCCAATTAACTGCTAAATTAGTTGCTGGATCGAAAAAGTGAATTTTTTCTGGGTGAAGCGATAGCCATAATTGTTCGCCAATGTTCACCGTCTGCTCTGGTGGAATACGTACTTGTAACGGAGTAGGAGTAGCATTAGCCGCAGCCGTAGTGGTGACAAAGAGGTAGGTTTCGTTGCCCAAAGCTTCCACTAGCTCGACTTGTACCGGAAGATTATGAGGTGCGGCGCTACTCAAATTTAGGTGTTCTGGTCGAATGCCCAAAATTAAATCTCGTCCATCGTACTTCTGTAAAGCAGATGCCCAAACTTCAGGGAGATTGAGACGAAATAGGGGATGAACGATCGCCGAAGCTTGAAACTGAACTGAGAGAAAGTTCATGGGTGGCGAACCGATGAATTCAGCCACAAACTTAGTCGCGGGGTGATTGTAAAGCTCTAGCGGACGAGCGACTTGCTCGATTTGTCCTTGGTGCATCACAGCAATGCGATCGCCCATTGTCATTGCTTCTGTTTGATCGTGGGTGACGTAGATTGTTGTCGTTCCCAACTGGCGTTGCAGTTTGACAATTTGAGCGCGGGTTTCTGCTCGTAATTTTGCATCTAGATTGGACAGGGGTTCGTCCATCAAAAAGACTTGGGGGTTGCGGGCGATCGCTCTACCGAGAGCTACCCTTTGCTTTTGTCCCCCCGATAGCTGTTTTGGCAAGCGCTGCAAAAACGATTCGATTTGTAACAATGCCGCAACACTTCTAACTCGCTGGTCGATCGCCCGTTCCCTTGCTGTCATGTAACGCAGTCCTTTCGGCAATCGACTGGTCATCCCCACCAAGAAATTTTGGATCTGAAGCGGAACTCTTGTCTCCCCTGCTCCCTCGGCTCCCCCAGTTTTGGTACGTCGCAGTCCAAAAGCAATATTGTCATACACCGACATATGGGGATAGAGAGCGTAATTTTGAAACACCATCGCGATGTCTCGTGCTTTAGGCGGGAGTTGGTTGACCAAACGATCGCCAACCCAAATGTTGCCTGAACTTAATTCTTCCAACCCCGCGATCGAGCGCAACAGCGTACTTTTCCCGCAGCCTGAAGGTCCAACCAGCACCATAAACTCGCCATCCTCAATAGTGAGGTTAATCGAGCGCAAGACATCGACATTTTCTGCTTGCTTTGGTACTTTCTCCACCTGCGACTTAGATGGAACTTCCATTGCAGGTGTAACCTCAACCGGAGCGAGTAGATCTGCTGTCATTGGGACTACAGCGCGATCGCCAAGACGAGCGGGAAAGCTTTTGTAAACGTTTTCTAGGGTGACTGCTGCCATTGATGAGGAAGTCGAGAGTCGGGAGTCGGGAGTCGGGAGTCGGGAGTCGGAAGTGGTGGAGGACAAGCAAAATTCTGATTCCACTAGCCACCAGCCACTAGTCACTGATAACTGATAACTGATTAAGCATCGCCAAATACTGTAAAGTGCCAGGGTTTTTTGACTGCGCCGCTGAGGTCGAACATAACGTGTTTGGCAATTGTATATTCATCAAAAGCATATCGTGAGAGATCTTTGCCGAAGCCGGACTCTTTAAAGCCACCGTGGGGCATTTCGGAAGCCAAGGGCAAATGGTCGTTAATCCATACCGTGCCAAATTGTAGCGCACTCGCAACGCGCCATGCTTTAGCAGAGTCTTTCGTCCACACAGAGGCAGCCAAACCGTATTTCACGTCATTTGCAACTGCGATCGCCTCTGCCTCAGAATCAAACGAGTTGACTACCAGGACGGGACCGAATACCTCTTCTTGCATAATTTCACTTTGAGTGGCAGCCTGACAAAATATTGTTGGTTGGTAGAAAAAACCCTTGCCTTCGGGTATTCCGCCTGGTAAGTGCGCGGTAATTCCATCTGCCTTGGCTCTTTCTACAAATCCATGCACCCGTTGGCGTTGGTCAGATGAGATTAATGGACCCATATCTGTTGTTTCTGCTTGTGGCGTTCCCAAGCGGATCTGTTGCGACAGTTCGGTAAAAGCCGATAAGAAATCTTGATAGCGGGAGCGTTCTACTAAAATTCGCGTGGCTGCCGTACAATCTTGTCCTGTATTGATGTAAGCGCCAACGACTGCACCTCTAGCTGCTGCTTCGATATCTGCATCAGCAAACACGACAAAGGGAGCTTTTCCGCCTAATTCTAAATGCACTCGCGTCACTTTTTGGGCTGCTAGTTCCATAATCCGCTTACCCGTGCGGGTAGAACCAGTAAACGATACCATTCGCACGTCGGCATGATTGACCAGAGGTTCCCCTACCCCTGGACCTTTACCTGTCACGACATTAATAACGCCTGGTGGAAAGCCGACTTCTAAAGCTGTTTGAGCCAGCATTATAGTTGTTAGAGGAGTTTGGGGTGCGGGTTTAATCACAACGGTATTACCCGCTGCAACTGCTGGGGCAATTTTCCATGCTGCCATCATGATTGGATAATTCCAAGGGGCAATGGAGGCAACTACACCGATTGGTTCGCGACGGATAGTAGAAGTGTAGCCAGGAACAAACTCTCCAGATGCAATTCCCTCTACGACTCTGGCTTGTGCGGCAAAGTAGCGAATATTATCGATCGCAAAGGGAATATCGCCGTTGGCTGCTAGTTTTATTGGTTTACCGACATTGAGGCTTTCAGTTTGTGCTATTGTTTCTGCTTTTGCTTCTAAAGCATTGGCAAGTTTATACAGCAATGCACTCCGTTCGCCTGGAGAGAGACTAGACCATGAAGGAAAAGCTTGTTTTGCAGCCTCTACAGCTTTATTCACATCAGCATAATCTGCTTGCGGGACTTCCGCGATCGCTTCTTCCGTGGCAGGATCGATGACCGTTTCCCAGTTAGCACTCACCGCTGCCACTGCTTCCCCGCCGATAATCATCTTATGTTGTTCCATAATCCCCTCAGTTATTCAGTTATTGGTGACTAGTGACTAGTGGCTCGAATCTTTGTCTAGTCACTAGCCACCAGCCGCTAGCCACTTCCGACTCCTCACTCCTCACTCCTCACCCCTAACCACTGGCTCAACAGTACCAAACCGACTGAAAATAAAAGAATTAGTGTTACTGTAGCGTTAATTTCTGGGGTCATACCAAAACGCAGTCGCGCCCATATTTCCATTGGTAGTGTATTATCCTGCCCCGTGAGGAAGATTGTCACGACGATCTCATCAAAACTTAGGGTAAAGGCAAGTAAGGTAGCTGAAATCAGAGCCGAACGTAACCCAGGAAATACCACTTTCCAAAACGCTTCCCAAGGGGGGGAACCTAAATCGGCGGCGGCTTCTTCCAAACTGCGGGGTAGGCGAGCAATTCGGGCGGCGACAGTGTTAAATACAACTGGAAAGCCAAACGTGGCATGACCGATGATGACAGTCATTAATCCCAAGGGTAGGTTTATTGCTGAAAAGAAGCTAAGCATGGCTACCCCCGTGACAATTCCAGGCAGAACAATCGGTAAGATGACTGCGGCGCGAAAGAAGTTTTTGCCAAAGAATTGATATCGCTGGATGGCTAAAGCTGCCAAAGTTCCTAAAGTTGCAGCAATAGTACAAGATGCGATCGCCACTTTTAAACTATTAAATAATCCTACTTGCAGTTGTTCGTCCTGCAAAGCCTTGGCATACCAATCTAGCGTCCAACCGTGAATTGGTAGAGATAGCACTCTCCCCTGACTGAAGCTAAAGATAGCGATCGTCAGGATGGGCAAATACATGAATAAATAGATTATCAGCGTAACTGTGCCGAAAATCAATTTAGGGAGTCGTAGGGGCAGGTTCACACAGAATCTCTATTGAGTACGAAGTTTTTTTGCGCCCGTACGGGAGTCGGGAGTCGAGAGGGTTCAATTCCGAATTCCGAATTCCCTTTTGTCTCCTAATAATTTCATAAGTTTTCTAAAGCACCTTTGCGGGAGATAATGGCTATCAGTCCAAATATTAGCAACAATACTACCATTGCTAAAGCAGAACCAAGAGGCCAGTTATCAGCGACACCAAATTGATTGGCAACAATATTACCAATCAAAATATCTCCTGCCCCACCCACTAAGGAAGGGGTAATATAATCTCCCATTGTCAAACTGAATACTGATAGCGAACCCGCCAAAAATCCTGGTAAGACTAGAGGAAAAGTAACTTTACGAAAAGTGTATAAAGGATTTCCTCCCAAATCTGCCGATGCTTCTAGTAAGTTGCTAGGCAATCTTTCAAAGGCAGTTACCAAAGGTAAGATCGTAAATGGTAGCCATACGTAGCAGAGAGTGACAACCATTGAGAATTGGTTGTAGAGAAATAGAGAAGAAGGCTGGGACAGTATACCTAGAGATATTAGTAAGCTATTGAGTACGCCGTTGTAGCCTAAAATAATTCGCCACGCAAAGACGCGCACGAGATAACTAGACCACAGCGGCAAGAGAATTAAGATTGTTAGTAATTGTTTATATTTTCCTGCATACTTAGTCAGAAAGTAGGCAACTGGAAAAGCTAATAAAGTATCAATTATAGTGACAGCGATCGCAATGTATAGAGTACGAATAACTGTATTGCGGTAGCCAGAATTAGTTACGATTTGGGCAAAATTTTCCCAGGTGAATCGAGGAATAACCTCCACATATTGGTGCTGCATGAAAGCATAACTGAGGAGTATGGCTAGGGGAATGAAATAAAACCCCAACATCCATAAGCAAGGAGGCAAAAAATTGACCCAAAAATTTGCTGGTTTAATAGCAGGTTTTGATTGGACTGTTATGGTTGAGTCCATTGAGAAAGTCAAAAGTTAAAAGTCAAAAGTCAAAACTTGAGAAAGTCAAAAGTTAAAAGTCAAAAGTCAAAACTGAGGAGTCAGAAAACAGAAGATAGGAGACAGAGGTTAACATTACCATCGATCGCTGGTCACTGGTCACTGGTCACTGGTCACTGTTGCTCCGCCACCAACAATTGTAACGACTTCTAGGCGATCGCCTGCTTGCAGTTGCGTATTCTCCCAAAATTGACGGTGCAAAATTTCGCCGTTGTATTCTACTGCGACCAAGCGCGGGTTAAAACCGAGTTGTTCTAGCGCCTCTGGAAGTCGAGCAGTATTAGCACAATTACGAGTTTCTCCATTCACTTGTAAGCTAATTTGTTCGGTCATAAATCTCGATTAACTCCTATTTATGGAGTCTTTATTTATGGAGTTGTACGTGGTTGTACGCGGGCGAGCTGTGCTAAAAAATACTGCGTTACTAGAGTGGGTTGCTCGGCTCGCACGATCGCTCTTACGACTGCAACTCTCTGCGCACCTGCGTTTAGCACTTCATTCACATTGTTAACGTCTATGCCACCGATCGCAAACCAGGGAATGGAAACATTTTTAGCCACATGGCGAATATATTCTAATCCTACTGGTGCTTTACCTGCTTTTGTCGGCGTTTCGTAGACCGGACCTACACCAATATAATCGGCTCCTTCCTGAATTGCCCGTTGCATTTCTTCTGGATTTGTGGTAGAGCGTCCGATAATTTTCTGGGGTCCAAGGAGTTGACGGGCGATCGCGATGGGCATATCCTGTTGTCCTAGATGCACTCCATCGGCATCTACTGCCAAAGCAAGATCGATGCGATCGTTGACTAAAAAAATTGCCCCGTATTGGTGACAGAGTTGACGTAATTGTCGAGCAGTCTCCAGGCGATCGAGATCTGCGGTATCCTTATCGCGGTACTGTACGAGGCTCAGCCCTCCTTGCAGTGCTGCTTCTACTACATGAAACAGCCCCTCTGTCGGAGAAGTCACTAAATATAAGTACGATTGCGCTAGTCGTTGGTGTCGTTGATAACCTAGTAAGTGACTTTCTAGGATATAAACTCGATAACGCATCTGTTTAAAGGCAGCTCCCATTTTCGGATTGTAGAGCTTGCTATATTCTTCTACTACTCGCAAAGCTTCTTCTACTCGGCAGAAATTGGCTTGCAGCAAAGTTCCCAAGCCAGATCGTTGCTCCTCTTGGGGATGAGTCAGTTCTGTCCCAGGATCGCCAGGAGTATCTCGTGCCAAACGTAAATCTAGGGTATGCCAGCTGGCTAGCTCTTGGCGTAACTGCTTGCATTCATCGCTGAATTGGCTGCTATTCAATCCAAATCGACACCATTCTTCTACAATCCGCAAGCCTTCACGGGCGCGGTCTAAATTTGCATCCAAAATTCGGCAGACAGCTGGCTGCACTTGTCCTCTCCCGTTTCGTAGCTACTTGACTGAGAACAGACCATTTGATGTTCTAATCGTAACAGTCCCTGCTCAGTTTACGACAGTCGGGAGTCGAGAATTGGGAGTCGGGGGAGAAGGGGGACAAGGGGGACAAGGGAGACAAGGGGGACAAGGGGGACAAGGGGGACAAGGGGGACAAGGGAGCAATTACCAATTACCAATTACCAATTACCAATTACCAATTACCAATTACCTCTTGACTTTTAGACTCTTTAGCTATATAAGGAGGCAGAACAAGTCAAAGTAGAAAAAAGCTAAACTTTATTGCCATTTAAAATTTGGCAGTAAAATTCTGTGTCTGTGTGAGAAGGAGTGCCGTGAGTATGAAAAGTTTCCGTAGCGATCGCCATCCCTATTTATCCTTCCAGACGATGGCGCAAAAAACTTGCATTCACGGTTTATTCTCAAGTGCCACTAGAATTAGTCTAACTATATTTTTCTGGCTGTGTTTCAGTCATGTAGGTGTTGCTATCCCACCACTGCAACTGACGCAAACCCCAACTAGCGAATCTCAAACTGCGAAGAAAGTTATATTTGTCAATCCTACAGCTGGTGAGAATGGCAATGGCAGTGAAAGCAGTCCTTTTAAAACGATTGCTCAAGCCCTTCAACAAGCTGAATCCAATGTCATCATTAAACTAGCGGCGGGAACTTATAGCAGAGAATCTGGTGAGACATTTCCGCTCAGACTGAAACCAGGAGTTACTCTTCAAGGCGACTCTAGCAGCCAGGGTAGCAATATTGTTATCAAAGGTGGGGGAATGTACATGAGTCCTACCTTTGCCCGTCAAGATGTAGCAATTTTAGGGGCGGATGAAGCCGGATTGACAGGAATAACAGTCACGAATCCCAACCCACGCGGTTATGGATTATGGATTGAGTCATGCAGTCCGGCGATCGCGGATAATACTTTTACTGGTAGCAGCCACGATGGAATTTCCATCACGGGTGATAGTGCGCCAATCATCCGTAACAACCGCTTTACTCAAAATGGCGCGAATGGAATTACAGTTTACGGAATTTCCAAACCAGAGATCCGCGCTAATGTCTTTGAGCAAACCGGTTATGGCATTAATGTTGCTCAACGAGCTGCACCGTTAATTGTAGAGAATCAAATTCTAAATAATCGGGCTGGTGTCGTGTCTCAAGCTTTCACAAAACCAGTCCTTCGCAATAACATTATCGAGGGTAATAAAGAAGATGGTGTCGTGGCGATCGCCAACAGTCAACCCAATTTAGGCACGCCAACCGAACCAGGTAACAATCAATTTCGCCAAAATGGTCGTTATGACATCAATAGCAGCGCAGCCAAGCGAGTTACAATCTCTGCGGTAGGCAATCAAGTTACCGCAGATCGTTCAATTGGTAATATCGATTTTGTAGGAACGAGTAATGTTGCCTCAAATGCGGGAGTCGAGAATCGTAGAGGCGGGTTTAGCGAAAGTGCCACCGATGAAGCGATAAATCTTGGTTCAAAACCCGCCCGTACAGGAGTCGTAGGGGCGGGTTTACCAGAAGATCCTGTGCGCAAACCTACAATTCCATCAAACTCGCCCGCACGAGAATCTTTGATGCCGAATTCCGAAGTCAAGCAGGCGGATGACGAGGTTTCCTCGTCATTAAAGCCGCGTCGAATTCCGAATTCTCCTCCAGTTTCTCAACCAGCATTAGAAGTCGTAGAAATTCCCGTACCGCCTCCAGAGTCGGAATCAGCGCCAGTTCAAAAGAAGCCCGCTCAAAAGCCCAAGAAGCCTTCAGCATCTAAGCCTAGCAAACCTGCATCACAAAACCAATCTCCAAAAGTTGCGACATCAACGACAAAACCTAAGCCCGAAGTAGCAAAAGCTCCTGCAACTAAACCCAAGCCCGAAGCAACGAAAGCCCCTGCTACAAATGAGAAGCAACAGCTTGCTGCCAACCCTCAAACTGAAGTGGAAATTCCTGTCAGCCGATCGCAGCCACCAGCAAAAGGCGATACGATAACTCAAGGCTTACCAACTTTAAAACCAGCTGCCGTCAATCCTAACGAATTGTTACCCGTTCCCGATGGTGACATACCTTCTGGTAGCGATCGCCCTGCCCGAATTGCTGCGGTATCATCGCGTAACTCTTCTCAAGTGGGAAATTTGCGCTATCGAGTCTTGGTAGAAGCAGAAAACGCACCTACACAAGAAAAAGTGCGATCGCTCGTTCCTGGTTCGTTTCGGGTTATTGCTAAGGGTAAAACAATTATGCAAGCGGGCGCATTTAGCGATCGCTCTAAGGCTGATGAAGTTGCGCAGTTACTTACTAGTAACGGGTTAAAAGCTAAAGTTGAACAGATGAATTAATTTAACACTAGGATATATAGCAATCCAAATTGATTTTTGATCGTTTTCCGTGTAGAGACGTTACATGTAACGTCTCTACACGGGCAATCAATTTCACGATTCATCTAGGGTTTTTATATGATTAACCATACTAATGTTAAAAAGATAAGAGTAAGATTCAAAGCTATGTAATAGAAATCTTCAAATTTTACAATAATTGTATTTCACTTATTGCCCATTCAATTACTTCTAAAAATTGTTTTAAGATACTTTCTTCTGTTAGTACTGATAACGGAATATACCAATAGTACGGGTTTACAGATATTGCGTTGCCTACAAGAAAAGTCAGACGATTAAGCAGTTCATTCTTGATTTCTGGCAGATGAAACGGAGCTTCGTTTGCAGAAATTTCAACTGTGCCACTTGTCCAAACTACAAAAAACTTTTTCTTGTCTCCTTTGGCAGTGACGATTCTTGGTGTGAAAGAACCAGATTGCTTTCCTTGACCCCATGTAGGAGATAAATTTTTACAGCTCGCCCAATCAAGGATTGTTTGAGTAGTCTTTGCTATGTCAACTCCTTGTTTTATTTCTATTTCTTCAATAAAATTTGTTTCATTCCACTGTCTAACCTCTCGCGCAACACTACTAATTTCTGTACCTTTTGCTTCTGTTGTCTGACCGATAACTCTAGGAATGAGAACTTTTAAATTTTGCCCTTCAAATTTCTTAATTTCAACTCCTATAACCTCTGCTGGGTTCATCTGCCTATTTAAAAATTCTATAATTTGCTGAAGTTCAGATGGAATTTTATCAGCTACAAATACTAAACGAATTTTACCTGTCTGCAAATTATCTTTAACTCTTTGCCAAAAATTAGAGATTTGAATATCATCTTCAATAAGATCGAATAATGTTGGACGATCGGGTACAAGGAAATGCGATAACAATGTGTTAGGTTCTAAACCTCTAATCTGACAATTTGCTTCAAACTGAGTAATAATTTTTTCAATTGACCAATAAACTACAGCATGAGATGCATAATCTAACATTTGACCGACAACCTCTCGCCGAATTCGGGTATCACAGCTACGCTTGACTTCCACAATTGTAGGAATTCCGTCTTGGTCGAGAAATAAATGATCGACAAACCAGCGTCCATATCCATCTTCTTCTGAAGGAACTTCCATTTCTGGTTTTATTAATAACCAGCGTCGCGGTGTGGTGCTGTCTATTCGATCCCCAGCTAGAAGGCTAGGATAATCCACTAACAATTTTTGTAGTAAAGCTTCTGAGTTATAGGCTTGTTCCGTCATTTCCACTAATCGCTCGTCATCCTGAATTAAATAAATGCCACCAGTCATAGAAAATCTCTTGTGTTGACATATATATAATTCCCACTCTCATAAAGCGAAATATAAATATTAACAACGTGCAATTCCCTCCTGACGGGCGGCGCGTTGCACAGCCGCAGCTACAGTAGGAACAACTCTAGCGTCAAATATAGAGGGAATAATATGTTCGCGGTTGAGTTCTGTGGGTGCTACTAAAGAAGCGATCGCCTGTGCTGCTTCTAAACACATCATGGTAGTTATTGTCGTGGCACGACAGTCTAAAGCGCCGCGAAATACCCCAGGAAATGCCAGAATACTATCGATTTGATTTGAGTAGTCGCTGCGCCCCGTTGCTATGACTGCAACATCATTATTTACTAGTTCTGGCTGTATTTCAGGGATTGGATTTGCCATCGCCATCACAATTGGATTTTTTGCCATCGATCGCACCATATCTCGCGTTAATATACCTGGGGCGCTAACACCAATAAATATGTCAGTACCGACTAAAGCACCTGCCAAAGTTCCCATTTGACTGACGGCAAATTCTTGCTTTTGGGCAGGTAAATCTTGACGCTGCGTGGAGAGAATACCTTTAGAGTCGCACATTAAAATATGGGCAGCACCAGCTTTTTTCAACAGCCGCGCGATCGCAACTCCCGCCGCCCCCGCACCGTTAATAACGATCCTCACTTCCGTTATTGACTTATTAACTAACTTCAAAGCATTAGTCAGCGCCGCCAGCGTCGCGATCGCTGTCCCCTGCTGGTTGCCGTGAAACACGGGAATATCTAATTCTTGCCGCAGCCGTCGTTCGATCTCAAAGCAATGCGGGGCAGCAATATCTTCCAAGTCTATGCCACCAAATACGGGAGCAATTTTTTTCACAGTAGCGATAATTGCTTCTGTATCCTGAGTCGCCAAACAAATTGGAAAAGCATTAATCCCAGCAAATTCTTTAAAGATCGTGGCTTTGCCTTCCATGACAGGTAATGCCCCCGCCGCCCCCAGATTTCCCAATTCTAAAACTGCACTCCCATCAGTGACGATCGCCACGGTGTTTTGTTTGATTGTCAGACTGTACACCTGTTCTGGATCGCGGGCGATCTCCAAGCAAACTCGCCCCACTCCTGGCGTGTATGCCATTGCCAAATCATCTTGACTTTTAAGCGGAATTCTGCTACTGACGGAGATTTTGCCACCCCGATGCAAATTAAAAGTGCGATCGTAGACATTAATCACTTCAATTTCTGGTAATGCCCGTACTGCCTGCACGATCGCCTCAGCCTGTGCCGTGCTAGAAGCATCTACACTCAGATCGCGAATT
>NZ_RSCK01000045.1:0-53494 GCF_003991895.1 Chroococcidiopsis cubana SAG 39.79 | reverse complement strand
CGTCTTTAGATATCCATCCTCATGGCTTGCCAGCTCTACCTCCTACTATTTTTTGAGCCGTCGAACTCACGTTGAGCAATACAAATTTTCAAAATATGGATTTGAAAAACTTTTATTTTCATACAGCTAACTTAAGTAATGCAGATTTTAGAGGTACTAATTTGAGTAATGCCAACTTATTTGGAGCTAATTTAGTTAATACTAACTTAAGTAATGCAAATCTGAGCAATTCACTTCTATGTTTTGTTAAGTGGGGCAACACTAACTTGAATGGTGCAATTGTCAAAGGCGCTCGTTTTGATGATGATTACTGGCTGTCTGAGACGCAGAGGCGTGATTTGATCGAACGAGGGGCAATTTTTATAGTTCACGATGAATCCAAAAGTTATCATACTGCTGAAGACTGTCAATAATCTGGATGAATATTTGTATAAACAATATTTTCTATTTTGAACGTGCAGCCACCATCCGATTGAAAGTATTGAAGCATTGCGTAAACATGATGTATAAATCTTTGCATCTAAGCGATCGCGTTAGGCAAATAAACTGAAATCTGGAATCTACTTATTAGATTCAACAGTTCATGCAAATCTTAACTTAAGTAAAAAAAAATGAAGTTTTCTCTACTAACTCTCTTGCAAAAACAGTTTATAAGAAATTAAAATGAATCGCCTATTTAGAATGCTGAGTTCCTATAAAACAGTAATATGTGTACTGCAATTTGCGGCATTTTAAATCTAAGCAGTTTTTATTTTGAAATGAAAAAATGACTGATAAATCAAGCTAATCAATCAACTATATGCAAACCATAATTCATTTTGTAAGATGCTCGTCTAGAGTGAAAATTCTGACAAAATCTTGAATTATGAAACCAATTCTGACAAATTTAGGTTTATTAGCTGTTTCCTTATTCCTAGCATCCTGTACGGGAGTGCAAGAACAAGCTTCACAACTCAAAGACAAAGCTAATCAAGCTCAAAATGTAGCTCAGCAAGCACAAGATGTTGCTAGCAAAACAACAACTGCGCTTGGCAATCTGGGGAATCTCAAAGAAACCATTCGTCCTCTGACTGATGGCGCAGCGCAAACTCTATCTGCTGTAAAAGCTGGTAACTTTACAGCAGCACAAACGGAATTTACTAAGCTGCAAGATGGCTGGAAAGGATTAGAAAGTACTCTGAAGACAGTCTCCCCCGATGCTACCAAAACGATTGGCGAGAAAATTACAACTATTGCCACAGATCTGAAATCGGGTTCGCCAAATGTGGCAAAACTCACGACAGAATTGCAGAGACTTTCAACTGCATTCAATAGTCTTGTAACTAATAGCACTTCTGCAATTGCTACTAACACTAGCACCACGGAGACAGCAAATAGCAATGCTACGGCTATTCAAAGCAACTTATTAGCCATGAAAGATGAACTGGCTAAGGCAACTACTGCTGTAGAATCGCAGGATTTTGCAACTGCAAAAACTGCTTTTGGTGCTGCTCGCCAAACCTGGTATGAGTTTGGTGGTAGCGTGAAACAAAAATCTCCCGATACTTACCAAAGGCTAGAAGCAGGGGTGCAAGATGTGAATTCTGGACTGAGCAAAGCACAGCCTCCACGAGATACTGTTTTGACTAGCTTGAAGACGCTTTCTACCGATTTAGACGGCGTGAAATAATCATTTAGTAAGGTGGGCGTTGCTCACCCTACTCTGGGATTCCTATGACAATATTCCTGTACAAATATGTAATTAGTAATGCGATCGCTCGTGATACTATATTATCAATTACCTAGATGGTTTACTTCATAATGGAAATCTAAGCATTTTTTTAAAAATCAAAAATATTCCCATTATAAAGTAAATACTACCACAACTGCGAACCATATTCTATCCCGCCCCCTTATGTTTTTAACCTATCAACAATAGCTTGCACCTAAAGATTGAAATCGCCCAAGGCTTGACGTTGTGCTGCTAGTAAATCTTTAATTCCAAGTTCTGCCAAATCCATAATTCGATCCAATTGAGTGCGGCTGAAACTACCTGCTTCGGCGGTTCCCTGGAGTTCGATAATTTCTAATTGGTCGTTCATGACCACGTTGAAATCGATATCGGCAGCGACATCTTCTTGGTAGTTGAGGTCTAGAAATGGCACACCTTCAAGCAAACCTACAGAAACGGCGGCGATTTGGTGACGGATGGGCGATCGCGTCAGATCTCCCCGTTCTAAAAGCTTGGCGATCGCATCGGCAAGCGCCACAAACCCGCCTGTAATTGCCGTGGTTCTCGTACCTGCATCCGCTTGCAATACGTCAGCATCTACGGTGACTGTACGCTCTCCTAATGCTTCTAAATCGAGTCCGGCTCTCAAGCTGCGTCCGATTAACCTTTGAATCTCCTGCGTGCGTCCAGACAGCCTGTAGGTTTCTCGTTCTTGGCGTTGGTGGGTAGCAGTAGGAAGCATTCTGTATTCAGCCGTCAGCCAACCCTTACCCGAACCTTCCAAAAATCTAGGGACTCCAGGCTGAATCGATACGTTACACAACACCTGAGTATCGCCGCACTGAGCTAAAACAGAGCCAGTGGCAAAACGAGTAAAATCCCGTGTAAAACTGATAGGACGCAGTTGATTTGCTAACCGATTATCCAAACGCTCCCAGGTCATGGTTCTTAGCTGTAGTGACCTAAATCAGAATACAGGGTCGAGCATACAGTTAACACTTTCGCTAGGCTTAATTTTTTGTAAACTTTTGGCGTGGAACATGTGGAGGGCGATCGCTATGCTGGGAAGTCAAAAGTCAAAATGCTGCAACAGAATCTCCGCCAACTGGGACTTATAGTAGCGATATTGCGACCCAGAGGATAGTTTCCTATTGACTAAAACATAGATGTAGTGTTTCACTAAGGAGTATTCTGCAAGACTACACTATATATCGCATATTGCAGTTTCTCCGAACTCAGCTTTAACTCAAGCATCTGGATAAAAGTGACTTTATGATTGCTCAGCTAGAGACCCCAACCGTTCATTCTCCTTGTCAACCACCATACACAGTTGAAGGATTAGTACAAGTCTTTACTTGCTCTCGTCGTACCTTTTTGACAAGCGTGATGGCACAGGCTTTAAGGGTTTCCGGTCAAGGGACTCCAGCGCTCATCGTCCAATTTCTTAAAGGTGGGATAAATCAGGGTCATTGTCATCCAGTTAAGTTGGGGCAAAACTTGGATTGGATTCGCTGCAATCTTCCCCGTTGCATTGACACGCCACAATTAGACGAATCCGAAAACCGTTCTTTACAAGAACTGTGGCAGCATACGCGCCAAGTTGTTTCCCAAGGGCAGTACTCATTGGTAGTATTAGATGAATTAAGCGTGGCTGTCGAATTTGGCTTAATCCCTCTGGCAGAAGTCTTAGATTTTATTCAAAATCGCCCCAAGCACGTCGATGTGATTTTGACTGGCTCGAATATGCCTCAACCCGTACTCGATGTGGCAGATCAGATTACAGAAGTACGGCGCAGCCACCAGATGTAAGTTTTTCTAGGCTAGAATGCCTGTGAATTTATTATATAAATAGTGCCTCCTAAAGCGCTATGTCGCGCGTTCGAGACGTACCAGTCCCGTAATTTAAGATATGAAGTCAGGCAGAGCGATCGCAATTGCCATCAATTTCTAAATTGCATATCTCTTTCGATAAATTGTATTTCTTGATGTAAGGCTTCTAATTCTTTTTGAGTCTCTTCCAGCTCGATACGAGTTGTATCAAGTGCCGTTTTTGTTTCCTGACATGTTTCCGAAGCTCTGGCTAATTCCGAATATTTGTATTCTAGTTTTTCTATGATTTGTTGGCGATCGCTGACATCGATGAACGTCAAGTTAACTCCCAGCAAATCATTATTTGTGCTGAAAACAGGTGCGATAAAAATATCGAGATACTTTGTTCCTTCTGAAGTTATCCACTTAATATTTTTCAAATTGACTGGACGACGATCGCAGTAAAATTTGCCGATCGCAACATGGGAACTCACTAACTTTCCGGGTAAAAGTTCTGAAAACGGAAGGCTCCAATCGGAGAGCGTTAATCTAAATAAAAAGTTTGCCTGTTCGTTAGCAGCAACTAAACGATTATTCAGATCGACCGATAGCTGAGCAAAAGGACTTGTCTCAAATGCAGCTTGCCAAAAGCATAGTTGGGAGACTAGTGAATCGCTAGCTTCCTTTAGGCGAAATTTAGGAGTGATTGAGAGGCGATCGCCTAACTCCAAATGTAGTCCTTTGATATAAATTCGATGCTTGATATTGTCTAGCATGAAAATCGGTCTTTGAGCGGTCAGTGTTTCATGCTTACCTAGAAAGAGAAAGCCGTTGTTTTTCAGCGCAAAATGAAAGCGAACCAGAATTCTTGCTTGGATATCTGGATTGAAATACATTAGGGTATTACGGCACGCCAGCAAATCGATTTTGGACATCGGTGCATCTTCAGCTAGGTTATTACAACCACAGATGACCCTACGGCGAAGTCTGCGATCGAAAGCATAGCCTTGCTCGGTTGGCTCAAAGTATTTCTTGAGTAAATCTGGAGCAAGTCCTTTCACTTCATTCGCGCGATAGACCCCTTGTCGTGCTTGTTGAAGGGCAACTTTATCCACATCGGTAGCATAGAGTTGAACTCGCTGCAAACACGACTCAATTCCCAAAGCTTCTGCAAACAAAATGAGTAAACTGTAAACTTCCTGCCCAGAAGCACAGCCCGCACTCCAAACGCGAATCGGTTCGTCAGGCTGTTTGCTAGCAATAATTTGAGGCACGATATTGCTGGCTAGATAATCCCAAGCTTCGCGATCGCGAAAGAAACTAGAAACGTTAATGAGTATGGAGTCTAAAAGCTCAATCCACTCTTGAGAATGGCTTTGCAAATACTGTAAATAGTCCTGATAGCGCTCAATGTGGAGCTGCTGCATTCGGCAAGAGAAACGCCGCATTAAGGTAGGGCGTTTGTAGCCTGTAAAGTCACAACTCTGGTTGCGTTTGAGGTAGTCTAATAACGCTTCAAAATCTCGATCGAGTTCGAGGGGCTTCATTAATAAATTTTAAAGTTTATCTTGGTAGTTTAAAATTCTTAATACAAAACTTATTGCGACTTCAGCGAAAATAGCCAGCCGATCGCTTGCTCCTGACTCAACTCCCAAACTTTCGACATGGAACGTCCCATTGTGGAGTTCGACCGAGTATGGTGTCTCTATGCTACTGACACTGACATTGTGTCGCTCTACCAGTTTTCTTTCGTTACCCTCAATAGACTGGGGCGGATCGATCGAGTTAACCTAGACTAGAGAGCGAGGCTCTCAGGTAAAATCCGCTCTAAAAATTGAGTCATAATTGAGATTTTAGGTTTGTGATTCATCCAAAATCCCAGTCTCTCGCTAGCGATCGCCAACACTCAACTCAAAATCCAAGATCGGTGGTGGTTCTAGGTGCTGGGGCTTGGGGAACGACGTTAGCATCTCTCGCAGCAGCTAATGGTCATCGCGTGCAAGTGCGATCGCGGCGCGATGGGGCAATTTCGCCTAGCGAGATCGAACGTGCGGATGTAGTTGTTTCTGCTGTCTCAATGCAGGGTGTAGCAACAGTCGTTCGAGAAATTCAGACTTTACCCCTCTTGCCGACAACAATTTTTGTCACGGCAACCAAAGGACTCGATCCGGTCACAACTCTCACCCCAGCCCAGATTTGGCAGGCGGCTTTTCCCGATCGCTCGGTAGTTGTACTGTGCGGTCCTAATTTAGCCAAGGAAATTCAACAAGGATTACCCGCTGCAACTGTTGCTGGTAGTACTGACGACAACGCCGCAGTAGCAGTGCAAGCAGTATTTTCTTCACCGCAGTTCCGCGTTTATACCAATTCCGACCCTTTGGGCGTAGAGTTGGGGGGAACGCTGAAAAATGTGATGGCGATCGCGGCGGGTGTTTGCGATGGTTTGCAGTTGGGTACAAATGCTAAAGCTGCACTCGTTACCCGTGGACTGACGGAAATTATCCGCATCGGCAACAGCTGGGGAGCAAAAACAGAAACTTTTTACGGTCTATCTGGTTTGGGCGATCTGCTGGCAACTTGTAACAGTCCCCTCAGTCGTAATTATCAAGTTGGATATCAACTCGCCCAAGGTAAAACCCTGTCCGCAATTCTCGCTCACCTAGAAGGAACAGCTGAAGGCGTGAATACGACTCAGGTACTCATGCAACGCGCTCGCCAGCAAGACATCTATATGCCGATTACGGCTGAAGTTTATCGTCTCCTGCAAGCGGAAATTACACCCAAGCAAGCGCTGGAAGCACTGATGCTGCGCGACCTCAAATCGGAATTATTGTAGAGGCGATGGTTCGACCGAATCGCTCCTACGTAAATCCACGCAAATTTTATAAAACTTTACGCGAGCGCGGCTGATTCTCCGAAATTTCTCAGGCAAAAATTGTAGTTTACACTGGGGTGCGATCTCACACATTTATCTTAAATCGCGTTTATTCTTGAAACGCTTATTTTGCGATACTTTTCAGCCTTTCAACAAGATATTGAAACCAAATTGCTGCTTTAAGTATCCGCAATCCTAACATCCGTAGCAGTATCAGTTCGTACTTGAATTCACTAGAAAATTTGGAGTTATTCCTGAAGTTAGTGGGCGCGATCGTCAAGTTTCCTCGTAAATCTAGCAGCAAGATGTTAGTTCGCCAAGATCGCTGGGAACAATAGCATCAGCAACAAGAAGCAACCGAGTGAAGTCTATTGTCACCTGGAGCAGTTGAGATAACCCCTATGCAAGCACTATCTTTTTACGCGGACGCAGCCTACGAACCCCAATCAGCACCCCAGCGCTTTCGGTCAGATTATCCAGAAGATGATACCGATCTGGGCGTAGATGACCTGCTGACTTTGGATATTGACTCTAACGAGCGGGAGAGCCTACAACCTGGTGTTACCCGTCGGACTACAGACCTAGTTCGTTTATACCTGCAAGAGATCGGTCGCGTCCACCTGCTAGAAAGAGATGAAGAAGTTTCCGAAGCTCAAAAAGTGCAGCGTTATTTGCGAATGCGGGCGCTGTGCGTCAGTCATGCAGCAAAGGACGACTCGATTATCAAAACATACATCACCCTAATTGAAGCCCAAGAGCGCCTGACCTCCGAGCTAGGACACCGCCCCTCTTTAGAACGATGGGCTGCTAGCGCTGGTATATCCGTGATGGAACTCAAACCCGCTTTGGCAGTTGGGAAGCGCCGTTGGGCTGAAATTGCCAAAATTACCGTCGAAGAATTAGAGCAAATTCAAAACGACGGGATTCATGCCAAAGAACACATGATCAAGGCGAATTTACGCCTAGTTGTTTCAGTTGCGAAAAAGTATCAAAATCGCGGTTTGGAACTGCTAGATCTGGTTCAAGAAGGTACTCTGGGGTTAGAAAGAGCGGTAGAAAAGTTCGATCCTACCAAAGGTTATCGCTTCAGCACCTACGCTTATTGGTGGATTCGTCAAGGTATTACCCGCGCGATCGCCACCCAAAGCCGTACCATCCGTCTTCCAGTTCACATTACAGAAAAACTGAATAAAATTAAGAAAGCTCAGCGAAAACTGGCGCAAGAAAAAGGTCGTACCCCTACAATCGAAGATATTGCGCTCGAATTGGAGATGACTGCGCCTCAAGTACGGGAAGTGCTACTGAGAGTTCCTCGTTCCGTATCTTTGGAAACAAAAGTTGGGAAGGAAAAAGATACTGAGTTAGGAGATTTACTCGAAAACGACAGTATTTCCCCTGAAGAGTTGCTCATGCGTGAAGCTCTCCATCGAGATTTACAGCAACTTTTAGCAGATTTAACCGATCGCGAACGGGATGTTATTTTGATGCGCTTTGGTCTGGGAGACGGACACTGTTACTCTCTAGCCGAAATTGGACGCGCTTTAGACTTATCACGGGAAAGAGTGCGTCAAATTGAATCTAAAGCACTACAAAAGCTACGACAACCCAAACGACGCAATCGCGTGCGGGATTACTTAGAGTCCTTGAGCTAACAATTTGAGCTAACAACATCGATCGGGTGAAGGATCGTGACCGTGTTTTTTACAACCTAGTTAGATTCACTTTCATTCTTCGTTCTTCACCTCTTCTGCCTATTTTTTAGCCAGAAGATTTTTATTATCTGTAAACTACGACTCTCTTTTCTTAAAAATCATTCTCAATAGTTATAGCTTGTTGACACTTCAACCAATAATTGACTATACTTATCAATTATTAAGCTTGCTTAAAAAGGTGGTTATGACTGCATACTCAGCTACCTCACTTAAGGCAGAACTCAACGAGCGGGGTTGGCGACTCACACCGCAGCGCGAAACGATCCTACAGGTTTTTCAAGAACTGCCTAGAGGAAAACATCTAAGTGCGGAAGAGCTTTACCAACAATTAGAAACTCAAACAGCAGGAATCAGTCTGTCAACGATTTATCGCACTCTAAAGTTAATGGCGCGGATGGGAATTCTGCGTGAGCTGGAGTTAGGAGAGGGACATAAACATTACGAGATCAATCAGCCTTACCCTCACCACCACCACCATTTAATTTGTGTTAGGTGCAATAAAACAATCGAGTTTAAAAACGATTCCATCTTAAAAATTGGCTCAAAAACAGCTGAAAAGGAAGGGTATCATTTGCTCGATTGCCAACTAACAATTCATGCTGTTTGTCCTTCTTGTCAAAGAGCGTTGTTGCCGATCTAGAATCTTGGTGTTATTGGTTGTCGGTTGTCGAGCGCAGCTTGCTCTTCACTGGATTTTCTCAATGTTACCTGCTTTGATCCAGCCTTCGCGATCGCTATCCGATAAGCGAACTCTTTGCCAATTTTTATCTGGACTTGCTTCTAAAACTACGATTTGTTGATTGTATTCCAACCCGCCGATGCGTTCAGCACCCGCTCCAGGCTCGGCACGGAGACTTAAGCCTTTTTCCCAAGACACCCTAGCTCTATAGGTTCCTGGCGCTAGAGGCTCAGTAGAATTAGTGTCAGAATCCGCTTTCTCGGTCGTAGATTCAGCGTTATTAGTATTATCGGGATTAGATATTTCAGGCTGTGCTTGCTGTTTCGGAGCAGGCACAGCTTTTGGTTTTTGGTTGAGTTCGTTAGCAAAAGTCGGCTTAGGCGGATGAGTTGTGACTCTATACATAAAATATAAAGCAACTGCGGCGCTACCACCAGCCAAGATCGCCAGCGCTAAGCTAACACCCAGGACAAATTTAGCTGCTCCTGCCAAAGTCATGGCGATACCCTACTATTGTCCCATAATCACTACAGCACGAATCCTAGCATAATCGTCTGAATGTAGTAGATTTTTTAATTATTGGTAATTGGTAATGGGTAATGGGTAATTGGTAGTTGCCCCTCTGCTCCCTGCTCCCTGATAACTGATAACTGTTCTACTGCAATTGCCGCTGAATTCGGTTGCTCAGGCTGCTGTGTTTAGAGGCAAGACGGGCTTTTCCAGCCGCTGCCCAATCTTGCAAAAACTGAATTTGTTCTTGGGCAGTACGGGCAAGGGGAATGATTTGACTCGCCGCCTCTAAAATGTCGTCAGTAGTAAAGTCTCGATTTTGACTGAAGCCGATGTGCATGGCTTCCACGATTGTTTGCTCGATTTCTGCCCCAGAAAAATCAGGAGTTTCGTAGGCAAGGCGATCGAGATCGTAACTTTTGAGATTATGCGATCGCAGGCGAGATAAATGGACGGTGAAAATTGCTTTGCGTTCTTCCTGAATCGGTAAACCAACAAAAAAGATTTCGTCAAATCTGCCTTTACGTAACATTTCCGGTGGTAAAGCATGAATATCGTTGGCAGTAGCAACGACAAACACGGGAGAAGTTTTTTCTGCCAACCAAGTGATAAATGTTCCAAAGACGCGGCTAGTCGTGCCAGCATCGCCTTTTGCTCCCAACCCGGCAAAAGCTTTATCAATCTCATCTACCCAGAGAATACAGGGAGATAGAGCTTCTGCGACTTGAATCATTTGTCGGGTGCGAGATTCCGATTCTCCGACCAAACCACCGAATAATCGCCCCACGTCCAAGCGTAACAAAGGTAAGTGCCAGTGATGGGCGATCGCCTTAGCTGTTAGCGATTTACCCGTTCCCTGAATTCCAACTAACATCAGTCCGCGTGGATGGGGTAAACCATATGCCCTAGCGCGTTCGCTAAATGCTCCACCCCGACGTAACAACCAATCTTTGAGATTGTCTAAACCGCCAATATCCGAAATTTTTTCAGTGGCAGGGTAAAAGTCAAGAATTTGAGTTTGGCGAATGGTCTGGCGCTTTTCTTCCAAAACCAATTCGACATCTTCCGGTTGAATCTCTCCGTGAGAGGCGATCGCTCTTGCTAGTACCCGCCGAATCCGTTCGATCGATAATCCTTGGCACGAACGCACGAGTTCATCTACCGTTTTAGCCTCTAAAGATTGCCCTGTGGCTGCCAAAAGGCGTTCTACCTCCAACTTAATCTCAGCGGCTGCGGGTAGGGGAAATTCTAAAATGGTTAAAACTTCACCCAATTCTTCCGTAGTGACGATTCGTGGCGACAGCAAGACGATATTTTTCGGTTGCGATTTGAGTACCCGCGCTAAGTTGCGGAGTTTGCGCGACACGGAAACATCTTCTAAAAAGCGATGAAAATCACGCAAAATAAAAACTGCCGGAGCCGAAGCAGGCAGTTTCTCGACAAATTCTAGAGCTTGTAGAGGATTGCGACGACCGAAACCAGCATCGTTAGGATTACCTTGGTAGCCATCGACAAAATCCCAAGTATAGACAGCGCGATTTCCTTGGATGCGGGCTTCTTCCCGAATTGCTACTTCGGCTCGTTCTTCCTCATAGGTAGGAATATAGACGATTGGGTAGCGGGCGCGTAGCAACAGTGCAAACTCTTCGCGGAAGCTCATATCAGGTGTCCCTAATTAGACAAGTGATTTTTCAAGGATTCTAAAGATGCCCAGCGGCGATCGCTTGATGGTTCTGACGGTTCTTCTGGCTGCGGCGATAGTTGAATGCCCTGACACAGACTGTCACACAACTGACGCTGAGGCATGGCTAGACATAACTGCTGGTACAACCACTCCCCAGGATCGAAATGATCTGTAGGCTGTAAAGTTTCGACCAGATCTTCAAATGCGACTTCTAACTCGATCGCAGTTTCTTCTTTACCTGCTTCTGGATCTAGCCAAATAATTTCTGAAGCTTCTACTTTCAGGCGATGGTTGTACTGTTGCAAACAGCGATGGCAAGTTAAGGTAACGATGGTTTCTACCTGAGCTGAAACCTCTAAGTAGTTGCCACCGTGTTGCACGCGCACCTGGCCACGCACCGGAGTTAGGGTGTCTAGATCGGGTAAGAACTCATCAACCTCGATGACCCTAGTTTTTTGCGGTGCTGTGGTCAGATGAGGAATGTAAATTGCCTCCATAGGGCTTGCCAAGTTGTAGATTAAATAATCTCAAATCCTCAATTCCGAATTCCGAATTCCGAATTCCGAATTCATTTCCAGTCTAACTACTACCGATCGTGCGAATCACCAACTGACGATGCGGTTCTTTGCCACGACTGAAACTTTCTAAATCGGGAAAATCCTTCAAAAAAGTATGAATTTGCCTCCTTTCAGCGGACGAAAGAGATTTGATCTCCACCTCTTGTCCTGTGGTACGGACTTGTTCTATCGCTGAGGTGGCGATCGCTTGAATTTCTGCTTGTCGCCGCAAACGATAGCCATCCAGCTCAATTATATAAGCGGCTTGCCGTTCCTGAGGTTGGTTTAAATTCAGGGTAGCATTAGCAAGATACTGAATGGCATCTAGAACCGAACCTTCCGCACCAATCAAAGCTTGGACTTGCTCTGGTGGTAAACTAGTTTGCTCGATTGTCAGCCAATAACTATCGTGTTCTTCTGGGTCGCTGTTTGCTGTCTTTGGGGTTTGCAGTTTAGCTGTAACTTGAGTAGAGACTCCTGACAGTTGCAGGAGTTGCTCTAGCCATTGCTGACCCCGCTGCCCGATCTGCTCGTCACTCATGATTTAGCCTGAAGGTTTCTCTTTTTTCTTCCGCCCTGGTTCAAAAGGAAGCGACTGACGACCTGCATCGTCTCCTGCTTTAGCATCTGCTGCTTCGACAAGCTTTTGTAAGTTTTCTGGCAGGGGTTCGCGGGAAACAATGTATGTCTGGAGTGTTTGGAATATATTCGCAATCAGCATGTACATCAACACGCCAGCAGGTAGCGGGAAGAACAAAAACATCCCTGAGAAAATAATTGGGGTGATCTTGTTGACTGTATCTTGTTGGGGATTGTTAGAGGTAGAACCTTGACCGGATAGCACTTGGTTGAGATAGAGACTTAGACCAAAACCAATCACCATTGCCACAATATCCCAATGGATCGTTCCGTCTTCATCAAAAGCGCCAACTCTGCCGAGGGCATCAATAAATAAAAAGCCCTTGTTAGCTGCAAGTCCAGGGATTGTTGCTTGAATTGTCACATCACCTGGTTGGAGGGCTTCGATAGTACCGTTTTCATCAATTTTTATCCTTTCTTCCCCTTTAGTGACTTTCCATTTGGGGACGAGATTGGTGTCGGGATACTCTGCTGCTAGGGCTGAGAAAGGCTTGCCCTCTGGAGTTTGAAAATCAATTTTAGTTTTGTCCCCGACCACCAATTTATTACCACTGGGCAAGATCGCCGCAACGCGAGCGTGAACGCCATCGGTAATGTAAATGTTTTGCGGCGGAGTGGTAAAAGCCTGCGGCTGAATGCGTTCGATCTGTTCTTGGGGAAAGACTTGCAGGTTGACGTTGTAGTTGATATCCGAAAACGGCGAGCCCCGCAGCGTCGCGAATAGGGCGAACAGTACGGGCATTTGCAGCAAGACTGGCAAACATCCTGCCAATGGATTGCCAAATTCTTTGTAAACAGCGCCCATTTCCTCCTGCATTTTGGCAGGATTGTCTTTATAACGCTCTTGAATCTCTTTGACGCGCTTTTGCATCAAAGGTTGAGTAACTCGCGTGCGGCGCATTGTCCGAATCGATCCGGCACTCAGCGGATAGAGCGCAAAGCGAATCACCAGTGTCAAGGCTACGATCGCCAACCCGTAGCTCGGCACGATCCCATAGAAAAAATCTAGGATCGGCAACATGACGTTGTTGGAAAGAAACCCTATACCAAAATCCATTATCTTGAAGTCAACCTGAAATAATTTGTCATTCGTCTGAATCTAATCTATCCGATTTTAGTCATCGGTCATTTGTCATCAGTCATTTGCCAACCAATGACAAGCGATCGATAACTAACAACAGAGAACTACTAATTGCTTACATAATATTCTCAAGTTGTAGCTTTGGTTTTGACTTGAGGATTTTTTTCGGCTGCCTTTTCGCTGATATAGTCGTATAGTTCGCGGAATTTGGGAACCGATCGCATTTCCAAACGGCTACCGTTTCTTAAAGTTAGTACCATATCGCCCCATAAACCGAAGCCACGCGGCACTTTCACAATTTTGACAATTTCAGCATAAATGATATCGGTGCGATCGCGCCCCATCCAGCCGCCTGTAACAGAAATACGGCGATTTGTGATGCGGTAGCGCAACCACAATGCCCGTACAATTGCACCAACTGTTAAGGGGATACCAATCAGCGTCAGCCCGATGAGCAGGTTAATAATTAGATCCCCAACGTGAGGACCACCTTCGTAGTAAACTTCTTCACGAATTCCCATTAAGCACCTCGGCTGCTACCAATAACTGCTCTAATTCTTGCAGAAATTGTTTGGTTACGCACTCCTGTCGTGCTGCTGATGGGTGAACGATAACTACCAGTAACCATCCAGGTGAAATTCGCGGCAATAGACAGCGAAAGGCAACCCGCAGTTGTCGCTTAATCCGATTGCGAACGACTGCTTTTTTACTCACTTTTGTGCTGATGGAAATACCGATCCGTGTAGGCGCACCTACTTTATGCGTAGCTGTGGCTAGCTTGCCATCTGCTACTGAAGTTGTGGCATTTTGCATTCGCAAAGCTCTCAAAGTCATGCGATCGCTGTTGCGCCGTATTCCAGCTCGAAATACGGCGCGAAAGTCTTCTCTACTTGAGAGCCGATTTACTTTTGACAAACCCAAATGACCAGTTATCAGTGAAGAACGGGAGTAGGGAGCAGGGAGCAGGGAGTAGGGAAAAGTTGTCAGCAGCTAGTTAATTGTCTCTTGCAAAAGCGCCAATTACCAATTACCACTCACTACTCACTGATTCAGCCACTTCTATTAGGGACTTTAGACAGTGAGGCGATGACGACCTTTTCTGCGGCGCGCTCTAATCACGTTTTGTCCGTCGGGGGTACGCATCCGAGCGCGAAACCCAGATGTTCTCTTTCTTTTGCGGTTAGTACCTTCCAGCGTGCGTTTCATAAATCTGCTCTCTCAGTTATTCGGAATTTTTAGCTAAAAAAGTCACAATCTGCAATTTTAGCATGAAACCTTCGTAACCAGATAGTTGTTGTAGAGACGTTACGAGTAACGTCTCTACAACAACCGCCGATCGCCGATTAACTGATAGTAACGATCCACGTTCCCAGATAGCGCAGTAGCGGTACGTCTCCAGGTGTTTGAATCTGACAGTTAAAGTAGAAAGTACCACCAGAGCTAGGATTTTTCACGTTCGAGAAGACCAATTCCACTCTGCTACCAGCTGGAACGGGTTCTTTAGGATAAATATCGACTTTATGATTTTCCTTATCCCAAACAACTTCTTGCAACGGCACTTTATCGCCTTTAATCCGCACCTCAATCCGATCGGTGTCAAATTTACCTTTAAAATAGTCCGGGTAGGAAATAGAAAACTGCGATACTGCCAAGTTCAGCTTTTTCTGTGGAATTCTCAACCGATAGCGATCCCAGCCGCTAGTTTGTCCGCCAAAGTCTAATTTGTAGGGGAGTTGATTCTCGCGCTTTACGCCACTCCAGAGAGTAAATCCTGATGTACCCTGAGCGGATGATACAAGGGGCAACCCAGTTAGTAATAAGCCAGAAACGGCGATCGAGGCAAGTAGGCGACGCATAAAATCTCCTTCGGACAACAATTGTAATGAGCCGCACTCCTCACAAGCAAGAATAGTGCGTTACTAAGTCTAATTTACTAGAACTCGCTCGCTCTCTACAGACGCTGCGTGTTAGTTATTAGTTGCAGTTGTCAGGGAGCAGGGAGTCGGGAGTCGGGAGCAGGGAGCAGGGAGCAGGGGGACAAGGGGGACAAGGGCGACAAGGGCGACAAGGGGGACAAGGGGGACAAGGGCGACAAGGGCGACAAGGGGGACAAGGGAGACAAGGGGGACAAGGGGGACAAGGGAGACAAGGGCGACAAGGGGGACAAGGGGGAAAAAATTCTCCCTTGTGTCCTCCCACACTTCCCACCCCCCATTCTTTACTGGTCACTGATAACTGACAATTGCTCGCTCAATTACGAATTACAAATTACAAATTACGAAATATAAACTTTTTGTTATAAAAATTGAGTTGTTGAGTCACACAATTGATAGTTGTCTACGCTACAGTCATCAAGATACCTTTTGAGCAAGTTTTATTTAATAGTTTTATCTTAGTTCTAGACAAAACCCGAACAAAACGCAGACTAAATCGGGTGCTATTACAATTGCTTGATATGTTAAGAAAAAAGATTACAGCAGGCTTGTCAGCAGAGGTAGTCATTCACTTTCATCTGGCAATTCCTAAAAGAAGTTAAAGAGGTAGATCTCAGCTTTGAAGCGCAACATAAGATCGAAAAAATGTGAGGATCGATCGCAAGATCTGCAATTTTTGCATTGTTATGATGCCCAAAATAGATTGCAATTGGTAAAAGAGGAGTAGGGAGATTAAGTATTACTCGATCGCGAGAAAACTGCTAACAAAGCGCAAAGATTTGCGATCGCATGAGAGGAAGAATTTAGCTGTTGTGTTAACGGAGAAGTCATGAAAATAGCGGTGGCAAAAGAAATCGAAGTTGGAGAGCGTCGGGTCGCTCTAGTACCAGATGTCGTTGCCCGATTGGTAAAACAAGGTGTAGAGGTGTGGGTAGAAGCGGGAGCTGGCGATCGCGCTTTCTTCTCGGATGCAGCCTACGAAGCCGCAGGAGCCAAAATCGTTAGCGATCCGGGATATCTGTGGTGGGAAGCAGACGTGTTGCTGAAAGTAGGAGTCCCCCAAGAACGCGAAGATGGACGCTCGGAAGTGGAAATGTTACGGGAAGGAGCTGTATTAATTAGTTTCCTCAATCCCTTGGGAGAACCTGCGATCGCCAAGCGGCTAGCAGAACGGCGAATTTCAGCCTTTAGCATGGAGATGATCCCCCGCACGACTAGAGCGCAGAGCATGGATGCTTTGTCTTCTCAAGCTTCGATCGCGGGTTACAAAGCAGTGCTAATTGGAGCGGCAGCTTTACCCAAGTACTTTCCCATGTTAACAACAGCGGCGGGGACAATCGCCCCAGCCAAAGTATTCATAATTGGTGCGGGAGTAGCAGGATTACAGGCGATCGCCACTGCAAGACGACTGGGAGCAGTTGTAGAAGCTTTTGATATTCGTCCGGCGGTGAAAGAAGAAGTCCAAAGCTTGGGAGCCAAGTTTGTTGAAGTGCAGTTAGAAGAAGAAACTGTAGCTGCTGGCGGCTATGCAAAGGAAGTTTCGGAAATAGCAAAACAGCGCACTCAACAAGCGATCGCGGAACACGTCAAGCTATCAGACGTAGTTATTACCACTGCACAAGTCCCTGGTAGAAAAGCACCGATCCTCGTGACAGAAGAAATGGTAGCGCAGATGAAGCCAGGTTCGGTAGTTGTCGATTTAGCCGCAGAACAAGGTGGTAACTGCGCTTGCACAGAGCCAGGAAAAGACGTACAGCGCAATGGTGTTACCATCATCGGCACGATCGATCTCCCCTCATCCGTACCCATCCACGCCAGCCAATTGTATGCCAAAAACCTGCTGTCACTGGTGCAGTTGATGATTAATAAAGAAGATAAAAGCCTTCAGCTCAACTTTGAAGACGACATCATCGAAGCAGCCTGTATTACCCACGCTGGAGAAATTCGCAATTCACGGGTAAAGGAAGCCTTAGCAACACTAGTGGGGATTGGTAATGGGTAAAACAAAAGTCAAAAGTTAAAAGTCAAAAGTCAAAAATAATTCCGACTCCCGACTCCCGACTCCCGACTACCAAAAGGAGGATTAATTCATGACAGAAGCTTTAATTGCCGCTTTATTTGTGTTTGTTTTGGCATCGTTTGCAGGATTTGAGGTGATTAATAAAGTCCCGCCGACACTGCACACGCCTTTGATGTCTGGTTCTAACGCAATTTCAGGGATTGCGGTTATCGGTGCTTTGCTGGTTTCTGGTCCTCAAGAATCAAATTTATCAGTGATTTTGGGCTTGATTGCCGTGATTTTAGCCACAATTAACGTTGTCGGTGGTTTTTTAGTCACCGATCGCATGTTGCAAATGTTTAAGAAAAAAGAGGTGAAAGCGTGAGCGATTTTCTGCCAACTGGGATTCAGCTAACTTATTTAGTCGCTGCCTCTTTATTTATTATTGGTTTGAAAAAACTGAGTTCGCCTGCAACAGCGCGTAACGGTAATCTGTTGGCGGCGATCGGGATGCTACTGGCGATCGTGGCAACGCTGCTCGATCGCCAGGTGTTGAACTATCAAATGATTGTAGTGGCTTTGGCGATCGGTTCGGCAATAGGTGCGATCGCGGCTTACAAAGTCCAAATGACTGAAATGCCTCAAATGGTAGGCTTGCTCAACGGTTTAGGTGGTGCTGCTTCTGCTTTAGTGGCAGTTGCCGAGTTTTGGCGATTGTTGGGAACTGCCGAACCAGTGCCGCTCGATGCCAATATCTCCATGCTGCTAGATGTCTTTATCGGTGGCATCACCTTCACGGGTAGTATGCTGGCTTTTGCCAAGCTACAAGGACTGATTAGTGGTTCCCCGATTACATTTCCCTTGCAGCAACCAATCAACGCTCTGCTGCTAATTAGTTACATCGTAGGTAGCGGCTTTTTGTTGGTCGATCCGACTAATTTACCCGTATTTTTGGGATTAGTCGCTGTTTCCCTGGTTCTAGGGGTGATGTTCGTCGTCCCCATCGGTGGAGGCGATATGCCTGTGGTGATTTCGCTGTTGAACTCCTTTTCTGGTTTAGCAGCAGGTGCGGCTGGTTTCGTAGTCATGAACAACGTGCTGATCATCTCTGGTGCATTGGTAGGCGCTTCGGGATTGATCCTGACGGAGATCATGTGTAAAGCGATGAACCGCTCCCTGATTAGCGTTTTATTCGGTGCTTTTGGTGGCGGTGGCTCGGCTAGTGGTGCTGGTGGTGCTGCCGCAGGCGATCGAGCTACCCGTTCTGTAGATGCTGAAGAAGCCGCAATGATGTTGGGTTATGCTCGTTCTGTAGTGATCGTTCCTGGTTATGGGATGGCAGTAGCTCAAGCACAGCACACCGTTCGGGAGCTTGCCGATCAACTAGACAGATTGGGTGTAGAAGTCAAATATGCCATTCATCCTGTAGCGGGACGGATGCCGGGACACATGAACGTGTTGTTGGCAGAAGCAAACGTGTCTTACACCCAGTTGTACGACATGGATGATATCAACCCCCAGTTCGATCAAACTGATGTGGCTTTGGTAATTGGTGCAAACGATGTTGTCAATCCTGCCGCACGGCACGATACCGCGAGTCCGATTTATGGAATGCCGATTTTAGAAGTAGACAGAGCAAAGCATACAATCGTGATTAAGCGAGGCATGAGTACGGGTTTTGCAGGGGTAGACAATGAGTTATTCTACAAAGACAAAACCATGATGTTTTTTGGTAGTGCTAAAGATGCCGTAGCGAAGTTAGTATCGGAAGTGAAGCATCTGTAGGAATTTGAAATTTTGGTTCTTGCGCAGCTGAAGGCAAATTTCATCATAATTGGTTTCATGTAGGGGCGCACACCTGTGCGCCTCTACATATTGCGCCCCTACGTGTTGTGTTTGGATAAATTCATGGGGAATGGAGCTAATTTTCGTCAGCGAGTTTTAGTCTGTCAAAACCGTACTTGTCGCAAGCAAGGTGCGCGTAAGGTGCTAGCAGCATTTCAAGCGCAGTTAGTTCCTGGGGTGGAAATCGAGAGTAGTAGTTGTTTGGGACAATGCGGTATGGGACCAATGGTATTAGTTTTGCCAGAAGAGGTTTGGTATTGCGGGGTACGTGCTGATGAAGTTTTGGCGATCGCCCAACGCCACCTTAGAGAGGGGAAACCCGTCACTGCTATGCTGTACAAGAAGTTTCATCATTAGCAGTTAATCCCATCAGAAGTTAATCCCATGCATCAACTCCCCGATCGCAAACCCGTCAGCGTTTGGAATTATAAGCCTTGGTGGTGTCAGCCTTGGTCAATTTTCCTTACAGGTGTAACGCTCATTAGCGGTAGTTGGTTGTTACTTAAAACTTGGTGGCTGACGATTCTCGTTGCCATACCCGTACTCACCTGGATGACTTTTTTTCTCTTCATTTACCCCAGGGTAGTCATACAAAATGGTATTTTGGACGCACTGCCACCTAACGATGAATAGACTGCGATCGCGGTGGCAAGCGATCGAACAAGAACACTCGCACTGCACCAAGTTAGCATGGGAGCAATCTTGCCATCCCTGGCAAACTGTATATGGAACAAACGCATCTGGATTGGTTAATCGAGCTGAGCGAGCGGGAATTACTGCCTGGATTACAGATTGACAGCATCGAACCCCATAACCCTGTAGTCGTCAGTAAAGTTCCTTCTCCTTGGCAATTACTAGGAACGGGGAATTATGCCGCAGTATTCTATCACCCCAGCCAGCCAGATCGAGTCGTGAAGGTCTATGCACCCAATCGTCCGGGTTGGACGGAGGAAGTAGAAGTTTACCACCGTTTGGGTTCCCATCCTGCTTTTTCTGAATGTTTATATGCTGAGGAAGGCTGGTTAGTTCTGAAGCGGTTGTATGGCATGACTCTATACGACTGTATGCACCAGGGAATACCAATTCCAAAGCAAGTCATTAAAGACATCGACGCAGCTTTAGACTACGCCCGTAAGCGCAAACTGCATCCCCACGATGTCCACGGTCGGAATATTATGATGTGGGAAGACAGGGGATTTGTAGTCGATGTTTCTGATTTCTTGCATGAAGAGGCTTGCTCGGCATGGCAAGATTTGAAGAAAGCTTACTACTGGTTATATCTGCCGATTCTTTGCCCGCTACGGCTGCGAATGCCTTATTTTATTTTAAATATTGTCCGCAAGTCCTACCGTTTGTATCGTCGTTTTGTTTCTAATTGGTAATTGGTAGATGGTAATTGGTAGTTGGTAGTTGATGATTCAAGTACTTTAAATAACAGCTCTAAACCATGTCAAGTCCTCTCCGGCGCTTAAAATTTTTACCGTGGCGATCGCTATTCCTACTTTCTATCCTTGTAACGCTGATTGTTGTCGTTATAGATTTCTTCTTTATTGTCGGCTCTGACTTATCGCCAGCATTAGCACGGATCGTCGGCTTAATGTATGGTGGCAGTTTAGGTGTCATAGTACAATTTGCTGGCGTTGTCGGTGTTGGAGCATTAGCAGTTTACCTGCTAGAAAAATTTTTCGCCAATATAACTGTTAACACTGGCGTGCTTTGGGCTTTGGTGTTGTGTTTGACTCTCTGCTTGTTAGTCAGGTCATTTCTACCCATTCCCGAAAGATTAGTCAGTATATACAACAACGAAATGCAGTTAATTGCTATTGTCATCGGGGTATTTTGGAAAGGTCGTCCTTATTGGCGATAGGACTTGAGGATTTGAGATTGTAGATTATGTAGAGACGTTACATGTAGAGACGTTACATGTAACCTCTCTACATGTAATATCCCTATATTGGGAGGGAAAGTAGTGAAGGTAGGATTTCTCGGGACTGGGTTGATGGGATTGCCGATGGCACAAAGGTTATTAGCTGCCAATATAGAGCTGGTTGCCTACAATCGTACCCCAGAAAAATTAGCTCCGCTCAAATCGGCTGGCGTGGCGATCGCAACTCGTCCAGATGAGGTGTTAGCTGCCTGCGAGTGTATTGTTTTGATGTTGACGGATGCTAGTGCTATTCGAGATGTCTTGCTATCTTCAACAGCGCAGCAACACTTGGCGGGACGCACCATCATCCAGATGGGAACTATTACCCCCACCCATAGCAAAGAGATTCAGCAACAAGTTACTGCGGCTGGGGGAGATTATCTCGAAGCACCCGTGTTGGGGAGTATTCCCGAAGCACAAACAGGAAAATTAATTGTGATGGTAGGAAGTTCGCCAGCACAGTTTCAGCGATGGTTGAGTTTGCTACAAAACTTTGGTTCCGAACCATTGCATATCGGTGATGTCGGGAGTGCGGCGGCTGTGAAACTAGCACTCAATCAACTCATAGCCTCTCTCACGAGTGCCTTTGCCCTGAGTTTAAGTTTAATCGAGCGTCAGGGAATTGATGTGGAGATTTTCATGCAAATCCTTCGTCAAAGCGCCCTTTACGCACCCACATTTGATAAAAAATTACAGCGAATGCTCGATCGCAATTACGACAATCCCAATTTTCCCACCAAGCATTTACTCAAAGATACCAATTTCTTTATTTCTGAAGCGCGATCTCAAGGACTTAACGTAAATCATTTAGAAGGAGTCCGGCAAATACTAGAAATTGCGATCGATCGAGGCTTAGCCGATACAGATTATTCTGCCTTATATGAGGCGATCGCACCTTCAGATAATTCATAATTAGACTCCACTTGGAACTGACACATCCACGTCATATTTGTCAGTCATACTAGACCCTAATGCGATCGCAAAATTATTCGCTAGTACCTTACGCTTGTCGGAGGCTAGAGAAATGCTGAAAACGAAAATGATGCGGATGATAATCACGGCTTGTTGTGTAGCAATCTTCATGGCTACTTGGACAAGCACGGCAATAGCGCACCACGGATGGAGCGAATACGATAACAGTAAAACGCTCAATCTGTCAGGAAAAATTCAAGCAATAGGCTACGATAACCCACATGTTGTCTTACAACTGCAAACCAAAGAGCAGTTATGGGAAGCCGTCCTTGCACCACCCTCACGACTGCAAAACCGAGGACTACCACCAAAGCAATTGCAGGTTGGAGAAACGGTTAACGTCGTAGGCTATCCTCACCGTAGCGAGAAAAATGAGATGCGAGCAGAGCAGATTATAGTCGGCGACAAAACTATACCGCTGCGCTAAACAGTATGCTTGAGCATCAAAGCTGGTTGACTTGGCTCCAAGAGAGTGCCTTGTCTGCGGCAATGCGACAGTGGGCGTGGCTCTATCCAGCAGTCGAAATCGGGCATATTATCAGCTTTGCCATTCTAGTGGGAGCGATCGCCATGTTCGACCTGCGGTTGCTAGGCTTTTCTCGCCATTTGCTAGTGACTGACATGGCAGGGCATCTTTTACCCTGGACTTACATCGGTTTTGGCTCCGCCCTCTTGACAGGTTTCCTCTTATTTGCATCTGACGCGGAAGCGATCGCGGCTAATCCTGCCTTTCGTTTGAAACTAGGGGCGATCGCCCTTGCTGGTGTTAATGCAGCTATGTTTCACCTATACTACTCCAGGTCAATTCAGCGGTGGAATCGAGGTATTCGAGCGCCAGTCGGGGTGAGAGCGATCGCGATCTTCTCCCTCTTGCTCTGGGCTGTGGCGATCGTTTGCGGTCGCCTGATTGCTTATATTTGATTCGTCATTGGTCATTGGTCATTTGTTGACTGACAACTGGTCACTGGTCACTGGTCACTGGTCACTGATTACTGCTCCCTGTTATTAGGCAACCAAACAGTAAAAATAGAACCCTTACCTAAAGTCGATTCAACTTCAATCCGACCTTGGTGGAGTTCGACGAGTTGTTTGGTTAAGGCTAAACCCAGTCCCGTCCCATCGTAATGACGCTGGTAAGGAGAATCGAGTTGTTGGAATTTTTCAAAAATCAGAGGTAAATGTTCTTCAGCAATGCCAATTCCCGTATCTTCTACTTGAATTACGGCAAAGTCGTTTTCGCTCCAAATCCTTAAAATTGCCTCTCCTCCTTCGGGAGTAAATTTAATCGCGTTACTGAGTAGATTCCATAAGATTTGACTAACTCGTTGGGGATCGGCAAACAGCCGATAGTCGGGAGAGATTTTGAGATCGAGCATGATATTAACTGCTTGGCGCGTTGCTCGATCGCTGAGCGATCGCAAGCTAGCTTCCGCTAGTTGCGCTAAAGCAAATTCGCTTAAATTTAAAACTGCCTTGCCTGACTCGAACTGCGTCAGTTCTAAAATGTCGTTGATGAGTGCTAGAAGATGTTCGCCACTATCGTGAATTGTTTGTAGGAACTGACGTTGGCGCTGACTCATTTCTCCTGAGGGCCAACGTAGTAAGGTAGATGACATCCCGATGACACTAGTGAGGGGAGTGCGTAATTCATGGCTCATTGTAGCCAGAAATTCACTTTTAGCGCGGCTAGCTGCTTGAGCTGCAAGTAGAGCATCATGCAATGCTTGTGTCCGCTCGATCACTCTTTGTTCTAGGGTTTGTTTTTCCAGCTTCAACGATCGCATTAACTCTTCTTGATAGATCGCGATCGCCAGTTGTTCCGCTATTCGCCGCAGTAAATTTTTCTCATTTTCCTGCCAAGAGCGCGGTTCGTAGCATTGGTGTGCGATGAGTAAACCCCAAAGTTGTTGCTGAAATACAATTGGAGCGATTAGCTTGGCTCGTACCTGAATTTTCTGCAAAAAGGCAAGCAAGCAAGACGATAAAACATAAGCTTTGTCAACATCTGCGATCGCCAGCGTAAAACCTTGGCGATATTTCTCCCAACACCCAGAAGCGGGAATGAAGCAATTTTCTTCTCGATAATTGAGTACGGAATCAATTGACGCGCTAGCACGGGCTTCGTAGATGACACAGCCGTGAGTGGAGAATTCGGAATTCGGAATAACGCTTCGCTTCGCCTTCGGCTGACGGAATTCGCAATTGAAGATTCCCTGCTCCCTGATAACTGGTAACTGCTCCCCGATCGCTGATTCTTGTTGCTCGAATTGATAAACTACTAGGCGATCGACTTGCAAAAACTCTCGTACTCGTTCTACTACATTTGAGATGATGATCGGTAATTCCAAGCTTTGACGGATCTGAGTCGTCACTTGGTTGAGCAAACGCTCGTGGGCAATTTGTTGGTGCAAAGCCTCTTCTACAGGTTGGCAGACCGAAACAAAAGGGTAAATCGACTCTTGTGCGTCATTTTGGTGCGAGCTTGGGGCTAGCACGGATAGCAACATTAACGTAAATTTCCCTTGAAGGGTAGCGTTGTTGGGTTGAATGACTTGGCTATATCGAGCTAGAGTAGCGCGGGCAAGAGAATTGTCTTCTAAGCAGCCGTTGAGGTGTTGCAAAAATTGGGCGATCGCTGCTGGCTCAAATGTTAATTTGACGTTGAGTAATTCGGAGTTTCGCTCTTGCAGTGTAACGTAAGCTTCTGTACCAAGTTCCGAATTGACTGAGTTTAAAATTATTGACTCTTTGAGTGTAAGTTCTTCTTGCTGTCTCCTATCTCCTGTCTCCTGTCTTCTTTCTGCTACTAGCAAAGCGCTAAATTGTTGTGACACGACTAATGTAAACAGATCTGTTGCTTCAGGTCGTGTCGGAATTGAAACCAGTGCTTCTTCTGTAACTATCAAAGCCTCATTTCCCAATTCTTGAGCCATCTGTTGAAGAAGTTGCCCTAATTGCTGAAAAATTGTCAGGGGCAAAAGTTGATGGAAGCTCAAGTCCTGAGAACTAGACATTTTCGCAGATTGAGATAGATAAGATTTGGATGATAGGCTAAGAAAGTTTTCCCATGCAGCTTAACCACTAGTCTAAGCCGAACAGAGAGTTATATGCATCGTATCAGTACCACCCCTGGAGATTGGAATCCTCAAATTGATGGTGTCGTTTTGTTTGCCCAAACTCCAGCTCCTTTGGTATTGCTTACTGCTACCGATACCGATATTCAAACTTTGGCAGCAGCAGCGACTAAATTACCGATGGGCTTTCCTACTTTTCGAGTTGCTAATTTGCTGCAATTACAGCAACAGATTGTTATAGATACTTATGCAGAAGACGTTTTAGAAAAAGCTCAAGTTATTATACTACGGCTTTTGGGGGGACGATCGTATTGGTCTTATGGTTTAGAAGTGGTGCGGGAAACAGCACGGCGGACTGGTGCAGCACTGATAGTTATCCCAGGAGATGACGCGATCGACCCCGATTTAATCGCACATTCGACTGTTCCGTTAGCAGTGGGAGATCGACTGTGGCGATACTTTCTAGAAGGTGGAGTAGAAAATGCCGTCAATGCGCTGCTATTCACTGCCGATTTCTGCCTTCATACTTCATACAATCCTCAACCTCCGCAGGTGGTTCCGCGTGTGGGGCTATATGGGTGGAAGGGAGTCGGAGAGAAGAGAGCTGAGGAAGCCCAGGGAGCTGAGGAAGCTGAGGGAGAAAAACAACCGTCAACCAGCTACCAATTACCAGCTACCAATTACCAACTACCAATTACCAACTACCAATTACCAAAAATTGGCATTCTGTTCTACCGCGCTCACTATTTAGCAGGTAACACGGGTGTAATTGACGATCTTTGTCAAGCATTAGTAGCTAGAAATCTATTACCAGTACCAGTTTTCGTTTCTTCGCTGCGCGATCCACAAGTGCAAGCAGATGTCCTATCTTACTTCCAGCCTAAAGATGAGGCAAAAATTCAAGTCTTATTAAATACAACGAGTTTTTCTCTGACACGTATTTTTCCGACTCCCGAACGCCAGTTCGCAAGAGCGGGGGAAAATGAGCAAGCGACTGGCTCCTCTCGACTCCCGACTGCCGCTAACTTGTGGCAACAACTAGATATACCAATACTGCAAGTTATTTTTAGTAGCAGTTCAATTTCAACCTGGGAGACAAGTTCTCAAGGGCTATCGCCACGGGATATCGGCATGAATGTGGCACTACCAGAAGTGGATGGGCGCATTATTAGCCGTGCTGTGTCGTTTAAAGCAGTACAGAGCTGGAATACAGCTCTAGAGACGAATGTAGTCGTTTACGAGTCGGTGCGCGATCGCCTTGAATTTGTTGCTGAACTAACGCAGCGTTGGGTGCAGCTGCGTTCTCGTCCGCCAGCAGCACGCAAAATCGCTCTCATTTTGGCAAACTACCCCAATCGTGACGGACGTTTGGCAAACGGAGTTGGATTAGATACTCCTGCTAGTTGTATAGAAATTCTCAAATCTTTACAACAAGCGGGATATCAAGTAGAAAATCTACCGCAAACTGGAGACGAACTGATCCAACGCCTGACATCTGGAGTCACAAACGATCCTGATAGTCAGTGGCGATCGCACCCACAACAATTGAGTTGGCAAGAGTATCAACAATATTTTGCCACCCTTCCCGAAGCAGCGCAGCAGGAGATTGTCAATCGGTGGGAGAAGAGAGCTGAGGGAGCTGAGGGAGTAACAACCAATTACCAACTACCAACTACCAATTGCCAATTACCAATTCCAGGCATTCAACTCGGTAACGTCTTCGTGGGTATTCAACCAGCACGGGGATACGATCGCGATCCGGCATTAAATTACCACGCGCCTGACTTAGAACCACCGCATACTTATTTGGCTTTTTATTATTGGCTGCGACAGCATTTTGGTGCTGATGCGATCGTACATGTAGGCAAGCACGGTAATTTGGAATGGCTCCCAGGTAAAAGTGTGGCGCTATCAAGTCAGTGTTATCCTGAAATTGCTTTGGGTGCTATGCCCCATTTCTACCCGTTTATCGTCAACGATCCTGGGGAAGGTTCGCAAGCAAAACGCCGCGCTCAAGCAGTGATTATCGACCATTTAACGCCTCCCATGACGCGGGCAGAACTCTACGGAGCGCTACACCAATTAGAAAGTTTAGTTGACGAGTATTACGAAGCTCAAAGTCTAGATCCGACTCGATTGCCAGCCATTAGCGATCGCATTTGGCAATTAATCGTTCAGGAAAATTTACACTTAGACTTGGGCATGAAGCGGGAGTCGGGGGGAAAGAGAGCTGAGGGAGCTGAGGGAGAAAAACAACCAACAACCAACAACCAACAACCATTAACCATTAACCAACTCGACGGTTATTTATGCGAACTCAAAGAAGCTCAAATTCGCGATGGTTTGCATATATTTGGACAATGCCCGCAAGGAGAACAATTACGAGATTTAATTGTAGCGATCGCCCGTCAACCTAATTCCTACCAACCAGGAATCACTCGCGCAATTGCTCAAGCCTGGGAATTAGATTTCGATCCCCTCACGACAGATTTCAGCACTCAACTTTCAGAGACAAGCGCTCGAATTTTATCAGCAAAAACTCAAACACCCTGTCATATAATCGGCGATGCGATCGAAGTGTTAGAACAGTATGCGGCTGAGTTGGTGGAAGTATTGATTGGGGAATCGGGAGTCGGGAGTCGGGAGTCGGAGAAAAGAGCTGCTCTTGAGCTGGGGAGGCTCTCGGGAGCTGAGGGAGAAAAAACCCAATTACCAATTACCAATTACCCATTACCCATTACCAATACCTTAAATTGGATTCGCGATCGCCTCTTACCCGCTTTAGCACAAACTCCACAGGAAATTACCAATTTATTACGTGGTTTAGATGGGCGATACGTTCCTAGTGGGGCATCGGGTGCGCCGACGAGAGGTCGTCCAGAAGTATTACCGACGGGAAAAAATTTTTACTCGGTGGATATCCGCGCCATTCCGACAGAAACAGCTTGGGACATCGGACGTAAAGCAGCTGAAGCTTTAATCGAACGCTACACGCAGGAAAACGGAGAATATCCCAAAACTCTTGGTTTGTCGATTTGGGGAACTTCTACCATGCGGACTGGGGGAGATGACATTGCTGAGGCGTTGGCTTTGCTGGGAGTGCGTCCGGTATGGGATGGGGTTTCTCGGCGGGTGGTAGATTTTGAAATTGTGCCTCTATCGGTGTTGGCGCGTCCGCGCGTGGATGTGACTTTAAGAATTTCTGGTTTTTTCCGCGATGCTTTTCCTAATTTAATCGATTTGTTTGATAGTGCCGTTATTGCCGTGTCGCAGTTGGACGAACCAGCAGAGCAAAATCCGCTTGCTGCCAAAGTGAAACACGAAACCCAGTTTTGGTACTCAGCAGGATTGACACCCGAACAGGCAAAAGAGCGATCGCTTTACCGTGTTTTTGGTTCTAAACCAGGGGCTTATGGAGCTGGGTTACAAGGATTAATTGAAGCGCAAAATTGGACGGGCGATCGCGATTTAGCTCATGCTTATATCAATTGGAGTTGCTACGCTTATTCCCGTAATTCAGAAGGACGAGCCGCCCCAGAAGCGTTCGAGCAACGTTTGGGTGAAATGCAAATTGTCTTGCACAACCAAGACAATCGCGAACACGATCTGCTCGATTCTGACGATTACTATCAATTTCAAGGTGGTTTAACTGTTGCCGTGCGCGCCGTTCGCGGTAAAAATCCTCAGACATATTTTGGTGACAATTCTATTCCGGCAAACCCTCGCATTCGTGATTTAAAAGAAGAAATTGCCAAGGTATATCGTTCCCGCGTCGTTAATCCGAAATGGATTGCTGGGGTGATGCGTCACGGTTATAAAGGGGCTTTTGAAATGGCAGCAACAGTAGATTATTTATTTGCCTACGATGCTACAGCTCATTGCGTTGAAGATTATATGTATCAAGGCATTGCCGAAGCTTATTTATTCGATCCAGCTATCCAAGACTTCGTGCAGCAAAAAAATCCTTGGGCATTGCGAGATATGGCAGAAAGGTTAATCGAAGCCAAGCAGCGAGGATTGTGGCAAGTGACACCAGAGATTATAGATAAGTTACGAGCGATCGCCCATCAAGCAGAAGGAGCGATCGAAGAAAATTAAAAGCGTTGCACTAGCTGTTTTATCGTCTTTTTCATCGTCCGTAACGGATCGATCTGTATTGCCCAAATAACACTGGATAAGGCTTGGGATTTTTGCCCCATCCGATAGGACATTAGGGCGTGATCGTAGACAAAATTTGCAAACATCTGCGGATGAGCGCGAAAAATTGCCTGATGCTTGTCAATCAAACGTTGAAAACTTTCCTGACGCAATTTTGTATTGCGGGACACTCGCGCCCCTGGATGCTCGTAAAGTTGATAGGTAACGATGGGTAAACCCAAGATCGAACAGACGGGATTCAGCCGCAAAAAAAGCTCGGTATGGACGCGGGAACGAAACGTTTCATCCCAGCCTCCTATCTGTAAAATGACATCCCGTTCCACTACTAGAGTTTGTTTTGTGTTGTAAGATTTGCCCGGTTCTAAAACTTCTAGAGCAAAATGACAGCCACGGGGACGACTGGGAGGCGGAAGGCGAGTTTCTAGAGTTTTCCCGCTATCATCAACCACGTCGATCCCAGAAATAACGCCGACAGGTGGAGGTAAAGTTGCTTTGGCGATCGCCTCTAAGGATACAACTGCCATTTCGGGTAAAAGACAGTCATCGTCATCTAAATAGGAAATCCAGCGCCCCTGCGCCGCTTCCGTACCCACGTTCCGCGCCCCCGCACCCCCACGAGGGGTAGATAGACGAATGATTCGCAAACGCGGATCTGCTGGTAAATCCACCGGTTGAGTCGAAGCATCGTCAACGACAATCACTTCGAGATCTGTCATGGTTTGCGATAAAGCACTTTGCACTGCACGCGGTAATAGTTGCGGGCGATCGCGTGTCGGTATGATAATACTGAGTTTTGGCATCTTAGTTTGTAGAAAAAATCAATGCTTCCATCCATTCCCAAGAGATAAAAACTCGTTCTCCCTCTTTGTAGGGGCTAGTTCCGCGTCGTCGCAGTTCCATGACATGAAAATTGAGTCCGATCGCCTGAACTAAATAACTCGTAGCATAACCGAGATATTGACTTTGAATAATTGTGGTTGCATGACCAATATTGGCGTGATTTAGGCAAATATTTTCTGGACGCACGACTAATCGTACTGCATTACCAGGAGAAATCGCTGCGGTCGTTCCTTCAACTACTGTTCCTTCAACTACTGCTGTCTCACCAATTTGCACTCTTCCCCGATTACCATCTACGCTTAACAACATGCCATCGAGAAAATTTGCCCGTCCGATAAATTCAGCTACATATAAATCGGCAGGCTGTTCGTAGACTTCTAAAGGCGTGCCGACTTGTAATAGCTTGCCAGATTTCAAAATTGCTATGCGATCGCTCAAAGCTAGGGCTTCTTCTTGGTCGTGGGTGATATAAATAAAACTAATTCCCGTCTGACGTTGGAGTTGTTTCAATTCCTGCCGCAGTTCCATCCGAATTTTGGCATCCAAAGCTGAAAGCGGTTCGTCTAAAAGTAATACGTCAGGGCGATCGACAATTGCCCGTGCTAAAGCTACCCGTTGTTTTTGTCCGCCGGAAAGTTGAGCAGGTAGCCTCTGCGCCATTTCTGCGAGTTGGACGAGTTTCAAAGCTTCCGTAACTCGTTGGCTAATTTCTGCCACAGGCGATCGCTTTGCCTGCAAAGCATAACCCACATTCTCAAATACCGATAGGTGGGGAAACAAGGCGTAGTCCTGAAACACCGTATGGACGTTACGTTTATAGGCAGGCAGACGACTCACATCTTTGCCCCCAATGTAAATACAGCCAGTATCGGGGGTTTCAAAACCGCCAATCAGCCGCAATAAAGTTGTTTTTCCCGAACCAGAAGCCCCCAGCAGCGTGAAAAATTCTCCTTGCTGCACGTCGAGACTGACAGACTGCACGGCTTGGACTTTGCCGTAAATCTTACTGACGTTTTCTAAAGCAACTTGGATCACGATTCAGTAAGTCAAAAGTGAAAAGTCAAAAGTCAAAATTGTAAAACTCACTGGATTTGAACATGGGAGTTGGGATTTGTGTTTCAAAAATATTACTCTATCAATGAGTTGGTAGCTGGAATGGCAATAACAGAGACAATTCTTTCGTTGTCCTTAATATCGCGGAGGCGATCGCCCGTACCTTCTTTGCCCCACTTGCCTATTTTATCTACAGGTAGGCGCACGATCCGTTGATTGCTGGTAAGCAAAGCGACCTCACTTACTGTTGCCGATACAATTCCTGCCAGCCGATCCGATTTGCTGCTAAAAGCTAAAGCTTGAGTTGGAATATCGCCGCGATTGCCTTGACGCAATACATGGGCGGGTATTCGCTTCGCATATCCTTCTTGGGTGACGAGCAACAAATTAGTTTTGAGATCGTCTATTGCCACTCCGCCAACCATTTCTTCTTGTTTTCGCAGCCGCAAGCCTTGCATTCCCATTGCCGTGCGTCCTAGAATTGGCAATTGCTCGTCATCTATACCAAACCTTAACAGCCTACCTCCCGCTGAAGCGAGGATCAAAAATTGTCCTGGTTCGATCGGTTGCACGCCTAACAAGCGGTCTTCATCCTTGAACTTCACCACTGTCAAACCGCGATTGGTCAGATTTTGTAACTCCGATGCAGCTAAGCGCTTCACTCGTCCTAATTGAGTCATGAACAGCGCTTGGATGTTTTCTGTTTCTGCGGGTAATAGCAGTTGAGTCACAATACTTTCCGTACCGTTAGCAGCCGATCCTGGCAGCAAACCAATCAATGGCGTACCCCGTAGCGATCGCCCGCTACTAGGAGGAATATCGCCCACCTGCAACGGGTAAACCTTTCCACCACTGGTAAACACGACTAAATTCTCATCTGTCTTAGCGGTTGTGGTTTGAATCACAAAGTCATTTTCCATCAAACCGTTGTCTGACTTCGGCTTCCTTCCTGGCTTATTACCATTAACAGCTAACCTTCTGACATACCCTTTTTGGGTAAACTCTAAAGCAACTTCTTCCGAATTCCGAATTCCGAATTCCGAATTCGGAATTGATGAGCTTTTCTTGCTCTGTTCTTCTGCTTCTTGAGTGCCAATGCGAGTCCGGCGAGAGTCGGCAAATTTACGTCTGAGCGATCGCAAATCTTTTTTCAATGCTTTTAATAACTCGTGGCGATCGCTTAACAACCGTCGCAAAGTTTGAATTTGTTCGCTGAGAGATTCAAATTCAGTTTGCAGGTTCTTTTGTTCCAAACCCGTCAAGCGACGCATGGGCATTGCTAAGATTGCATCGGCTTGGGCTTCGCTCAATTGCAACTCATTTTGCAGGGTGATTTTAGCCGTACTACCATCGCTTGCCTGCCGCAAAATTGTAATGACTTCATCCAAATGGGATAAAGCTGTCAGCAACCCTTCTACCAAATGCGCGCGACTTTCGGCGCGATTCAAGTCGTGAGTGTAGCGCCGAATCAGAGTTTGTTCGCGGAAATTTAAAAATTCTTGTAATAACTGTCTTAAGGAAAGTTGACGCGGTTGTTGATCTACTAAAGCGAGGAAAATTGCCCCAAAATTTGTTTGCAGGGAAGTGTGATGGTACAACTGGCGCAAAACAACCTGCGGATCGGCATCTCGTTTGAGTTCTATCACTACCCGCATCCCTTGGCGATCGCTTTCATCTCGCAAGTCGCCAATGCCCTCAATCCTACCCTGATTAACTAATTCCGCGACTTTTTCGATCCAACCTGCTTTATTAACTTGATAAGGTAATTCTGTCACGACGATTGCTGTCGTGCGGCGCGATCGTTTGACCCCAGTTTGAATTTCTTCAATTTGAGCAATCCCTCTGATGGTAATACTACCTCGTCCAGTGGTGTAAGCTTCGCGAATTCCCGTACTGCCAATAATTTCGCCCCCAGTGGGAAAGTCGGGTCCAGGGATTAACTCAAATAGCTTGTCGTCTGATAATTCTGGTTGGTCGATCAGCGTAACTAAACCATCGATGATTTCTCCCAAATTATGGGGAGGAATATTTGTCGCCATCCCCACAGCAATTCCTGACGCACCGTTGAGCAATAAAAACGGTAGTTGAGCTGGTAATACGACTGGTTCTTGTTGAGAATTGTCGAAATTGCCGATAAAATCAACTGTTTCTTCGCCAATTTCAGTCAGCATCGCCTCATTCCCAACTGGTGCGAGGCGAGTCTCGGTGTAACGCATTGCTGCTGGTGGGTCGTTATCTACCGAACCGAAGTTACCGTGTCCCGCCAGCAAGGGATAGCGGCTGGAAAAGTCTTGTACGAGACGGACTAAAGCATCGTATACCGCTTGGTCGCCGTGGGGATGGTACTTACCGAGTACGTCACCTACTACCCTGGCGCATTTACGATAAGGGCGATCGGGAGTTAAACCCAATTCATGCATGGCATATAAAATTCGTCTGTGAACTGGTTTTAACCCATCACGTACGTCTGGTAATGCCCGCCCTACAATTACGCTCATGGCATATTCCAGATAAGACCGTTGCATTTCTGTATGCAGGGCTGTGGGAATCACCTGTCCCGCTGGGAGAAGGTTTAATTGTTTTGCCATGAGTGATGTTTCCTACTTGATAACGACAAACGCCAAAAATTTAATAGTATCTTTACAAAGCTTACCCTCAGCATCCTAATTTATTTGCTTACAAAAAGATACTAATAGTAGCCGATGAGTAATTCCCAGTATTATTCTGGATTAGCGACGATCGCGCTTAGATTTCAATCTACCCACTCCTGTTTTTTCGCTTTAAGTATGCAATTCTACTAAAGGAAAATTTTATTCGTACCTTAACAACAGCCAGAGAATGCTGTCATAGCTTACGTCCGCTGTCAATTTAATATGCAATCTCCTGTAACAAAGTTATGATGAAAACCGTTTTGATTGTAGAGGATGACCCTATAAATGCTCGCGTTTTTGCCAAAATTTTGACAAAACGTGGTGGCTTAGAGACAAAGCATACGGAAAATGTAGAAGAGGTCATGGAGATTGCGACATCTGGACAAGTCGATATTATTTTGATGGATGTTTCTCTTTCGCGCAGCGTTTATCAGGGTAAAGCCGTGGATGGGATCAAGATTACCCAAATGCTAAAGTCAAATCCGCAAACTGCTAAGTTACCAATTATCCTCGTCACAGCCCACGTTATGGAAGGCGATCGCGAAAACTTTCTGCGCCAAAGCGGTGCAGACGGTTACATTTCAAAACCAGTCGTGGATCACCAGCAGTTTGTCGAACAAATTTGGGCGATGTTGCCGAAAGAATAGGGAGTAGGGAGCAGGGAGCAGGGAGTGAGTTGCAGTCCTTGAACTCTCTGTTTTTTATCTTAATACAGATGTACTAATTCAGGATGTGAAAACAAACCGCGAAGGCGCTGGGCGATCGCGGTGGTGAAGAAAGGAAAAGGTGTGCTTTCGTTACAACAGGTTAAATTGTGAAAGCGAGTGGCTACTACTCAGGAGTCACTAATCACTGGTCACTGGTCACTGGTAACTGGTCACTGACATTAGCACTTCTCTAGCAGCGGCTAAAGTCTGCTCTACATCCGCATCGGTGTGAGCTAAAGAGGTAAAGCCAGCTTCAAATTGAGAAGGCGCGAGATAGATTCCTCGCTCTAACATCCCGCGATAGAAACGGCTGAATTTGATTAAATCTGCCTTTTTAGCGTCTTCGTAATTATGTACTGGTCCTTCGGTAAAGAAGAAACCAAACATCCCGCTAATTTGCCCGCCACAAGCGGCGTGTCCTGTTTCTTTGGCAACTTGCAGCATTCCATCAGCTAACTTTTTCGTGATGCGATCGAGCGCTTCGTATGTCCCAGGCTTTTGCAGCAATTCCAAAGTTTTAATCCCTGCTGTCATTGCTAGGGGATTACCAGAAAGCGTTCCAGCTTGATAGACAGGACCTGCTGGGGCAATCATAGACATGATATCTTTGCGTCCGCCGTAAGCGCCTACAGGCAAACCGCCACCGATAATTTTACCCAACGTAGTTAAGTCAGGGGTGATGCCAAATCTCTCTTGAGCGCCACCGTAGGCAATCCGAAAGCCTGTCATGACTTCATCAAACACGAGCAACGCACCGCGATCGCGGGTAATTTCTCGCAATCCTTCCAAAAAGCCGGCATCGGGAGAAATAAAGCCAGCATTACCGACAACTGGCTCTAAAATGACACCAGCAATTTCATCGGGATTTTCTTCAAATAATGCTTTGACCGTTTCTAGATCGTTGTAAGGCGCAGTCAGAGTATTGCTGGTAGCAGACTTAGGTACACCTGGAGAATCTGGTAAACCGAGGGTAGCAACCCCAGAACCAGCTTTCACCAGAAACATATCGGCATGACCGTGATAGCAGCCTTCAAATTTGATAATCTTATCTCGTCCTGTAAAAGCTCGCATCAAGCGCAGGACTGCCATACAAGCTTCCGTACCAGAGTTGACGAAGCGTACCATTTCAATGCTAGGGACGGCATCAATCACCATCTCCGCTAGCACGTTTTCCAAAACAGAAGGCGCACCGAAGCTCGTACCTTTTTCTAAGGCGGCGTGTAAAGCAGCGATCACCTCTGGATGAGCGTGTCCGCAAATGGCGGGACCCCAAGTCCCGACATAATCGATGTATTTATTGCCATCGACATCCCAAATATATGCCCCCTCAACGCGATCGAATACGATCGGCTGTCCGCCTACAGATTTAAAAGCTCGAACTGGAGAACTAACGCCCCCGGGCATGAGTTTCTGAGCAGCGGCAAAAATCTCTTCTGATTTGGTGGTTTTAATGCTGGTATTAACCAAGGTTCTCTCCTAAGTTGAATATTAAAACTCTGTCTTTTGGGGTTTGTGGGTTCAATTCAAAACACCTAAGGTAATAAATTACACGATAAAAAAAGAATAAAATTATGTTATACCGAACCAATCAAGATTTACCTGCGGAAATCCGCGATCGCTTACCTGAAGCAGCACAAGATTTGTATCGAGCTGCTTATAATTCAACCATTCAATGGTATGGAGAAACAGCACAAGCTCATAAAGCAGCTCTAACTGCCGTAAAGATCTATTCTGCCAGAAATTTAGTCACAAGTGTTTAATCATTCAGTGGTGAGTGGTGCGTGGTGGGTGAAACACTCTAACTCCCAACTCTTCCAGCCAGCGATCGCTGCTGGCTGAGAACTGACAATCAATAACTGACAATCAACAACTGATAATAGATCGGCAGTGGTATCTTGAATTGAGTATGCCACTGTCGATCGTGTCAGGGTTTTTATATGTCCTCCAATCCAGAATTAAATTCTTTTGCTCAAGCTATTCCGCTGGACAAAATTCGCTATGACGAACGCGGATTAGTACCAGCCATCGTCCAGGACTATTTAGACGGTACGGTGTTGATGTTGGCGTGGATGAATCGCGAGTCGTTGCAAAAAACTTTGGAGACTGGCGAGACTTGGTTTTGGAGTCGTTCCCGTACAGAACTATGGCATAAAGGAGCGACATCAGGACACATCCAAAAAGTGCGATCGCTCCGTTACGATTGCGATAGCGATGCAATTCTCATCAGTGCCGAACAAATCGGTGATATTGCTTGCCATACAGGGGAACGGAGTTGTTTTCACCGCGAAGATGGACAGATTGTTCCACCACCAGCAGACACTCTGTCTCAATTATTTGCCATCATTAGCGATCGCCGCGATAATCCTCAAGAAGGTTCTTACACTTGCAAGCTCTTAGCAGGGGGAGACAATAAAATTTTAAAGAAAATTGGCGAGGAGTCGGCTGAGGTAGTGATGGCATTTAAAGACGACGAACCAGATGCGATCGCGGGGGAAGTAGCAGATTTGCTATACCATACTTTAGTCGCCCTAGCACATCACCACGTTGATTTGAAAGACGTTTACCGCAAACTCCAACAGCGCCGCCGCTAATCAGTTACCAGTTACCAGTTACCAGTTACCAGTGAAGTTCAATTTACGACTTTCCAATTACCAATTACCAATTACCAATTACCATTTACCAACACCCCACACCCTATTCGTTGATTAAGCAGTTTTCCACATTCCCATTCTCGTTCTTGCCGCAGTGACAAAAGCGTGAAAGATCCGATATTGGGATGAATCTTGAATAGACATTTCAGGATGCCATTGTAGCGCGATCGCCCAAGGATGATTTCCGTGTTCTAAAGCTTCGATGACTCCATCCGGTGCTTTTGCCGCAATCCGCCACTCAGAGGGAATAGTACCAACTGCTTGATGATGCCAAGAAACGACAGGTACTTCTAACGTACCGACAATTTGGGCTAGGTGAGTATCTGGAGCAATTTTTACAGTATGCTCAGTTGAAAGCGCTTGGTCAGCTCGATGGGCTATAACTTCGCCAAACTCATCGGGTAAGTGAGGAATCAGGCTACCACCAGTAGCTACCACTAGTATTTCTAAGCCGCGACAAATACCCAAAATTGGTATTTCAGTAGCCAAAGCCAATTGCGCTAGAGAAATTTCCGAGCGATCGCGTTCTGGGTCGATATTGTAAATTGTAGGATGACACACCCCATTATACATGTCGGGATCGATATCACCTCCACCAGAGAAAACTAAACCATCTAACTGAGCAAACATAGCAGCGAGGTTAGGTTCTCCTGCTGGAATTAGTATCGGTACACCTCCTGCCGAGCGTATTGCTTCCACATAAAATTTAGATAGAGAGAAATTGCCTGTAAGCATCTGTCCCGATGTGGTGATGCCAATCAGAGGCGGTTGAAACTTCATCTTGCGTTTTAGTTTAAGTACGATCGCGGCATTTTGCTATTCTGCCATCCCTTTTGCTATTTTGCCCGATCGCAGCGAGTAGGTTGGTAACGCTGCCTACTTCTACTGCTAACTTTAAATACTTTCCCATTCGTCGCGACTAATACCTGCTTCAGGTAAAATCTGAGCCAGCAACCCTTTACTAATGTCACCTCTATGAGGGTTAGGTATTCGTAGGCGCAGGGTTCCTTTTATCATGAATTGGTGTTTTTTGCCTGAATAAGATCCATCAAAACCTAAAGCACGCAAGCAGGTAATTAAGTCTTTGCGGCTAATTGGTTCAAAAAGAGGCATCAAGCAGCTTCCTTTTTAAAAGAAAGATCGATATCATCTAGCACGGGAAGCTGATGTCCAAGCTGTAACCCCAAAAGAATCCAGCCTTCTAAAACCTCTTGTAGCTCGTCTCGGCAAGCTTCTAGAGTTTCTGCATTTGCCCACACACCTTGACAATCAGGAATTCTACCGTAAAAAGTTCCATCTTCTAGCAACTCATATGTTGCTTGATGCATTGCAGTTTCAATATATTTTATCAGCATCTGTCTTACTCAAACAATGTATCTAAATCTCAGTAGCCACTAACCACTTGCTCAACCTCAATCATGTTTATAGACAGCTTAGCTGTAGGGTGGGCAATGCCCACCACAAAATTAAAACTCGGCACTCAATGGCGCACGCGGGAAGGGAATAACATCGCGAATATTGCCCATACCCGTCATAAATTGGACTAACCTTTCAAACCCCAAACCAAAACCAGCATGAGGCACAGTACCATAACGGCGCAAGTCTAAATACCACCACAAATCGTCAGGATTGATATCTTGAGATTGCATCCGTTTTTCTAAAACTTCTAACCGTTCTTCCCGTTGAGAGCCACCAATAATTTCGCCAATCTTAGGCGCGAGAACGTCCATAGCACGAACGGTTTTATCGTCATCGTTTACCCGCATATAAAAGGCTTTAATCTGCTTGGGATAATCGGTAACGATAACCGGCTTTTTAAATAATTCTTCTGCTAAGTAGCGTTCGTGTTCCGATTGTAAATCCAATCCCCACTCAACCGGATATTCAAAGGTTTTTGTGGCTTTTTCTAACTGCGCGATCGCCTCTGTATAAGTAATTCGTTCAAATTGGTTGTTGATAATATTATCAGCCGTTGCCAACACAGAATCATCAATTCGCTGATTGAAAAATTCCATATCTTCTGGACAAGTTTCCAAAACATATTTGAAAATATGCTTTAAAAACGCTTCTGCTAAATCCATATTTCCCACTAAATCGCAAAAAGCCATTTCTGGCTCCACCATCCAAAATTCTGCTAAATGTCGAGATGTATTAGAATTTTCTGCCCGAAATGTAGGACCAAATGTGTAGACGTTGCTAAACGCCATCGCCATGACTTCAGCTTCTAATTGTCCGCTGACAGTTAAAAAAGCTTGTCCGCCAAAAAAATCTTGGCTGTAATCGATTTTGCCATTTTCAGTCTGCGGAATCTTTTTCAGATCCAAACTCGTAACTGTAAATAGTTCCCCCGCGCCTTCGCAATCGTTACGGGTAATCACAGGGGTGTGAACCCACAAGAAACTCCGTTCTTGAAAGAACTGATGGATTGCCGTCGCACAGGCGTTACGGACGCGAAAAACTGCCCCTAACGAATTGGTACGCGATCGCAAATGTCCGATTGTCCGCAAAAATTCAAATGAGTGGCGTTTTTTCTGCAATGGGTATGTTTCGGGATCGGCATCACCGAACACTTTTACGGTTTCGGCTTGCAATTCAATTCTTTGCCCTTTACCTTGCGAAGGCACTAGCACCCCGCTAATTTCCACCGAAGCGCCTGTATTAATCTGCTTCAGAGTTGCTTCGTAGTCTGGCATTTCCGCCTTCAGTACCGCTTGCAAACTTGCCAGGGACGATCCATCGTTCACTTCTACAAACGCAAACCCTTTTAAATCGCGTTTGGTGCGTACCCAACCCTGAACTGTCACAGACTCATCTGATTGTCCGTTGCGTAAAATTTCAATAATGCGTCGCTTCATAAAAGGGAGTAGGGAGTAGGGAGTAGGGAGTAGGGAGTAGGGAGTAGTGGGTAGTCAATCGTTTTAACCGTTCATTTTTGACTTTTGACTTGCCGATTACCCATTACCAATTACCCATTACCCAGTACATGACTTTAATATCCAGCCTACAATAACTCCTAACCCACCGAAGCGGACAGCTTGCCAGAAAGGGGCTTTCAGGCTTCCCCAAGAAAATAATTGGCTTTCGAGGTTGACTTCTATGGTTTCTAGTTGTGCTTGAATTTGCTTTAGTTCTGCCTTTAACTGTACTTTTGAGTGTGGCGATCGCGATCGTTCGATGTCTCGCTTAACCTGTTTTAATTGCTGCTGGAGTTCTGCTTGCTGCTGTTTGTCTTGTTTTACTTGAGCGTAGCGTTGTTTCAGGGCAACAAGCGATCGCTCAACTTCGGCGATCGAGTTTTCCAACTCATCCTCTGATGGTGCAGGTGATTCTGATGGCTGTGGCGGTTGCATCGATATTTGTTAGATTAGCGATCGAAACTAATATGCCCACCAGTATGCTTCAACCTACCAAGTTGGATCGAAAATCATCGTTAAGCGAATTTAGCACGCAGGAACTAGCCCAAGCTTTGCTGGAAAGGTTGTCAATTTCCCCTGATGAGTGGCACAAGCTTAAGTCTAATCGTAAAGCTAGAGCCAACGAACAAGCAGCGGCGGCGATCGTCTTTTTACTTAAAGACCAACCAGAAGAAGCATTACCAAGGTTACAACAGGCAGTTGGCTGGTTAGACCGCTCGATCTCTGCTCCACCTTGCCCTACTCATCAAAAAGGGGTGAGGAGTGAGGAGTAAGGGAGAAAGAACCAGGAGACAGGGTAGACAAGGGGGACAAAGGAGCTTCTTCAGGTGCAGGGGAGCAGAGGAGAAATTTCTGAGGTTTTCCGACTTCCAAATTTTGAATTTTGAATTTTGAATTCCCCTCGCTCCTCGCTCCTCACTCCTTGCCCCTAATTAAGCAGGGGTAATCGGAAGCGGCTACCCATTTGCTTACCAAGTCTGAGTTCTGTTCCGGCTGCGTTCCAAATGACGCGATCGAATATTTTGTATAAAATACAAGTACCGCGACCGTTTTCCGATTCTGTTGAAGGCAAATACGCTTCAGGATCGAGAGTGTCGCACTCACAGCAAGGACGCTCAAAACCGCAACCTTGATCGGAAATAATCCACCAGTAATGGTCGTCCGTGTAAGAAAATCGGACGATGACAACCTTACCGGGATCTAGCTTGTTCCCGTGTTTAGCTGCATTAACTAGTGCTTCCTGCAAACCCAGGCGTAGTTCTGCTTGTAACCGACACGGTACTTCTGCTAAGAGTAAATCGAGGATAGAACACAAATAGAGCGTAGAGGCAAAGCTAATCGTACTCCAGTTACGCCCAACTGGACGCGATGAGATAGTAATCACTACAAAAAACTCCGTAGCTTCCGGCTATTAATGACACGAACTTGCTGAGCGACAAACATAACGAATTAACAAACGCTAGGTACGATTTACTTCGTTTGTGTGCAGTCAAAGCAAACGTTGCTGACGTGCAATAGCTGAAAGAACTACTGCGAAGCTGTAAAAAACTTGTGCGTACGATCTGCGATCGCCACTCCATATAGACAACCAATCGAGCGAATCCAGCCTTTCTTCCTCAACAGCATATAGCCCCTTGGATATCTGCCAACCTTCAAAAACAACAGCCAACCTTATATATGCGTTATATATGCGTTGACTGTATTTTCACTTGAATTGTATTGATCGAGATTAAAATTGGCAGCTGCCTCTTAATCAATATTAGCATCTTTGTTATCTTCTATCCTACACATTTATGCGGATCTATCGTAATTATACCTAATAGGGGAGTTGGTAATGGGTAATGGGTAATGGGTAATTGTTATCAGTAGCTAGTGGCTGGTGGCTAGTGACTAGAAATTCTTCCTTGTCTTCCTTGTCTCCCTTGTCCCCCTTGTCCCCCTTGTCCTCCTTGTCCCCCTTCGCCCCCTAATCCCCACTCCCTTCGGTCGCGGGGACCCCTTGTCCCCCTTGTCCCCCTTGTCCCCCTTGTCCTCCTTGTTCCCACACCCCACACCCTACACCCCACTCTCCCTCTCCAAGAAGGCTGCACACTCCACATGGGCGGTTTGGGGGAAAAAGTCGGCTGGTTGGACTCTGGTAAGGCGGTATTTGCCATTTTGACAGAGCAATTTTAAATCGCGGGCAAGGGTGGCGGCTTTACAACTGACGTAGACGATCCGCTGCGGCTGGGTTTGCAGTAGAGTTTCAATGACGGCGCGATCGCATCCTTGGCGGGGTGGATCGAGCAGTACAATATCTGGAGTCGTTTCGAGTTGGGGCAGCAGTTTTTCGACTTCTCCGACTTGAAATGTAGTGTTGGTAATCTGGTTGAGTCGGGCGTTGTTTTGGGCTTGTTCAACAGCGGCGGATTGAACTTCTAAACCGATTGCTTGTCGCACTTTTTGGGCTAGGGGTAAGGTTAAAGTGCCAATGCCACAATATGCATCTACTAAGATTTCGTCACCTTGTAAATTCAGGTGTTGAGTAATTTCCTGCAAGAGTGCCTCAGCCACCTCCGTATACACTTGAAAGAATGTATCGGGTAGCACATGAAACTTTAAATCCGCAAAAATTTCTAGTAGATACGGGTGTCCGGCAATACATCGGGTTTCACTGCCAAAAATAACGTTGGTGCGATCGCTTTGGCGATTTAACGAGACTCCGACTAGCTGCGGATACCTGTTTAACCATTCTTGCGCCTGGGTTTCAATTCCAGGTAAGTCCCAATCTTTTACTACTAGAGTTAGCAGCATTTCTCCCGTACGGCGACCGATTCGTAAGGCTAAATGGCGTACTTGTCCTCTGTGGTGTTTTTCGTCATATACCCGCCATCCCCGTTGTTGAATGTCTTGTTTGACTTCTGCTAGTAGAGGGTTGAGGCGAGGATCTTGGACGGGGCATTGATTTAGGTTAATTAACTGATGGCTGCCTTTTTGGTAGTAGCCTGCTTGGATTTGTCCTGTAGCCGATTTTCCTAAAGGATATGTAGCTTTGTTACGATAACCGAGATCGGCATTCCCTGTTAAAACAGCATCGACAGGGGGATTAACAAAGCTGCCAATTCGTTCTAATGTCTGGATAACTTGATGGCGCTTGGCTTCCAGTTGATGTTCGTAGGCGATATGCTGCCACTGACAGCCGCCGCATTTATCAGCTACGATGCAGCGCGGACGAATGCGATCGCTAGAAGATTCGAGGAGTTCTTGGAGTTTACCGTAGGCGTATTGCGGCTTGACACGCACCAAACGCACCTTAGCGCGATCGCCTGGGGTCGTATCGGGAATGAAAACAACCCTACTGTTGACACGCCCCACCCCATCACCACTATCATTTAAGTCGGTAATGGTTACTTCTACTAAGTCGCCCTGTTGCCAGCGGTCGGGAGTGCGATCGATCATGTTTTGTAAATTTTGTCCCCTTGTAACAGACATAACTGAAAAGATCCCTTTATTTGGGGGACATGAAATCGCTAAACTACAAATGATATTCTGACTCATTACCTATAATCATGAGTGTAGTAAGCCAAGTTATTCTCAAAGCCGATGATGAGCTGCGCTATCCCAGCGCTGGCGAACTCGAAAACATTAAAAACTTTTTGCAAACAGGCATACAGCGGATGCGCATCGCCGCAACCCTAGCCGAAAACGAAAAGAAAATCGTTCAGGAAGCAAGTAAAAAACTGTGGCAAAAACGTCCTGACTTTATCGCCCCTGGTGGAAATGCCTATGGCGAACGTCAGCGGGCGCTGTGTTTGCGGGACTACGGCTGGTATCTGCGTCTAATTACTTATGGCGTGCTAGCTGGGGATAAAGAGCCGATTGAAAAGATCGGTTTGGTCGGTGTCAGAGAAATGTATAATTCTCTGGGCGTTCCCGTTCCTGGTATGGTTGAGTCAATTCGCTGTTTGAAGAATGCTTCTTTGTCTCTATTGAGTGCGGAAGAAGCAGCAGAAGCAGCACCTTATTTTGACTATATCATTCAGGCGATGTCATAGTTTTTGAGTTTGCTAAATTAGCTCAAATTTGTTTTGGTTTAATATCAGCAAATGTCTCCCCACTCTTGGTAGTGACTGTGGCAGGTTTTATGTCAGGTTGCTAGCAAGTGGTGGGGAAACTTTTTTTATTTGTTTTGGAGTCGCGATAGGTATGATTTTAAAATTTTAATGTCTCCCGGTGGAGCGGTAACTGTATTAGGATCGTCTTTAATTCTCAAATAGTGTTCTTGTAGTGCGGCTTTGCGAATGCTGTCGTGTTCTTCTCCTACGTGTTCTAGGGCAAAGTCTATCAGTTCCTCGTTTGTCATTTGCTGAAGTTGCGATTTAAATTCCTCAGACATATTTTCTACTTGCATAGATTTAAGCTATTAATGTCACGCAAAGACGCAAAGGCGCAAAGAAATGTATAGATTTCTCTGGTGATGAGAAGTAAAGATCGTATGGGCAATGCTCATCCTAACTATTAGTTGTAGATACTTACTAGCCTTCAGAAGATAAGCTTGAGTGGGATAATTTAGTTGCGAAAACTCAACCTAAACTGATTGCTGCTGCTAAACGGGCTAGACAAGAGATTGCTGAAGGATTAGCACAGCCTTTAGATTACGACAAGCTATGATTACGATCGCTTTTTCCAATAAAAATTTTGATTGAATTCAATTTAGCTATCGCAATCTACACCATAACTTGTAGGGGCGCACAGCTGTGTGCCCCTACGAAACCGATTTAACGCATATCGTAACCGAACAAATTTGGATCGACTTCTCCTAGTTGCAAATCTGCCAAACCATATTCACTCCAACGCCTTTCTACCATTGCTGCTACATTAGGATCGGATTCTAAAGGTGCGCCCCATTCATGTTCTGTTTCAGGGGGAATTTTGGTAGTTGCATCAATTCCCATGCGTCCGCCTAAACCAATTTTCTCGCTGGCGAAATCGAGGCTATCGAAGGGTGTATTGGGCAAAATAAACACATCTCTGGTAGGGTCAACTTTAGAACTAATTGCCCATACTACCTGACGCGGATTGCGGATGTTAATGTCTTTATCCACCACAATCACGAATTTAGTATAAGTAAATTGGGGTAAGGCACTCCAAAAAGCTAGAGCTGCCCGCCGCGCTTGCCCAGGGTAAGCTTTATCAATGGAGATAATCGCGGCTTTGTAGCTTAAAGCTTCCATTGGGAGGAAGAAATCGACAATTTCAGAAACTTGTTGCCGCAGAATAGGAGTATAGATCCGATTGAGCGCGATCGCCATCATTGCTTCTTCTTTCGGCGGACGACCGCTAAATGTGGTCAAATAGATTGGATCTTGGCGGTGAGTCATGCAGTGGAAACGCACCAAGGGCGAATCTTCCAATCCACCGTAATAACCCATATGATCGCCGAAAGGACCATCGGGTAAAACTTCCCCTGGGGTAATGGTTCCTTCTAAGACAAATTCGGAGTCGGCGGGAACTTCTAAATCTACGGTTTTGCACTTTGCTAAGTTCACTCCAGAACCGCTATAAAGTCCGGCGAACAGCCATTCTGATAAATCGACAGGGATAGGAGTAGCCGCCGCCATGATAATTAAAGGATCTACACCAAGGGCGATCGCAATTTCTAATTTCTTACCTTTTTCTGCGGCTTTACGCAAATGTCTTGCCCCACCCCGTACCGATAACCAATGTACGGTCATCGTGTTACGCGATTGTAGTTGTAAGCGATACACGCCGACGTTAGGCGTACCTGTCTCGCAATCTTTGGTAATGACTAAACCCAGCGTGATAATTTTGCCTGCATCCCCTGGATAGGGACGGATTAGGGGAAGTTTATTTAAATCGAGTTCGTCGCCTTGAATCACGACTTGCTGACAAGCGGGAAAAAAGTCTCTTCCTGGTTTGGCTTTGACAACATCAAATAACACCTTGCCAAATTCTACCGCTTGAGAAATCTTCTTCGGTGGTTTTGGCTGTTGCAGCATACTCAGCTTTTTCCCCAGTTCTTCTAATTCTTGGGGTGTCTGCATGTTCATCGCCCAGCAGATCCTTTCTACCGTCCCCATCAAGTTAACTGCTACGGGATGGGGCGAACCTTTGACGTTCTCGAACAATAAACCAGGACCACCTTGTTGTAACATCCGGTTAGAAATCTCGGCAATTTCTAAATCGGGATCGACTAATGCGGTAATTCGCCGCAATTGTCCTCTTTCTTCTAGAAGTTTGATGAATCCCCGCAAATTTCTCATATGGAAAGTGAGTAGTGAGTGGTGAGTGGTTGTCTGTTGGTCTGCGATCGCACCTCCCACTATTATTTATAATTATGAGAAAATATGACAAATCGAGCGAGAAATATCTGGCGATCGCTTACTGTGGCTTTATGTGTTGTTTTAATAGTAAGGTAAGTTCTTCCTTACTAATTTCACCTTGAGCTACTTGTAGTACTATTTGGTAGGCTTGCTCATCAGAAAAGCTTAAATTGCAGCCATTTAAACGCAAAAACGCTTCCATTGCACCAAAAGCAGTACGCTTATTGCCATCTAGAAATGGATGATTTTTGGCAATATGATAGAGATAAGCAGCTGCTTGTGCGTGAATCGTAGGATGCAGTAACTCACCAAAGAAAGTTGCTTTTGGTTGGAAGATGGCAGATTCAAGTAAGCCTTCATCTCTGATACCAGGCAGACCACCAAACTGTTCGAGTAAAATTTGGTGAATAATCAAAATATCATTTAGTTCTAAAAATTCAGGATTCTGCAAGGCGACGGTAAACCTCCTGACGTTCTTCAAGAGAAACTAAGAAAGCTTGTACTGCCTTGCTATGATTTGTTTCCGACTTTCGCTTCAGTGAGTAGATCGATTCTAAAATTGCCTGCAACTGAGGTTCGCTGAGGGAATCAATTTCTTGGATAATTTTTTCTCTGGTATTCATTTTGCGATTGGTAAGTGGTAATTGATAATTGGTAATTGATGATTTTCACTTTTGTCATTTTCAATGACGAATATTTAACGTATCTTGTTTAATTTTTCGTTCTTGGATAGTGCCGATTGCCTTTATAGCTAAAGTCTCAATTCGATTATATAATTTTTGCGGTAGTAGCAGGAGCAAGTAAGCGGCTATTAGGGTTGAGAGAGTTCTATAGGGTTCCTCAAATATTAATTTCCCATAATTAGCTAAAGCTAGATGAATTAATTTAACAGCTGTTTTTCCTTTCCGAAACCGGACGGCACTGCGGGCTAAATACCTGATGTAATAAGATTTTATTACTCCCCGCCAACGCAAGTTTAATTCTGGGGCGTACAAACGAGTTTTTTCAATTTCTTGGCTGGCAGATTCTAACCGCTTCAATAAGTTTGCTGTCATCCCTCCAGAATTGACTCTATATAGCGTCAAAGCTGCGGGAATACCTTCAATTTTCCATTGAGTTTGAATCAGAATCCGTAGTAAAAAATCGGTTTCTCCTCCCGATATCCTAAATTGTTCGTCAAAATAGCAATCTTCAAAATTGCCATGTTGTTGATGCGTAAATTTGATGTCTTCTAAAACTTTACGACGTATGACTCCTGCCGAACCATTTCCAATTGGATTACAACGAATTAGATATGATAAGTTAATTCCTTTTAGTTTTGGCATTTGATAAGTTCCTAAACACTTACCACGTTCATCGATAAAACTAGAACGACAAAAACTCATGCCAACAAAAGGAGATGATTCTAAATGCGCGATTTGTTTTTCTAATTTTTGCGGCAGCCACAAATCGTCTCCATCTAAAAAGGCGATATATTCTCCTTTTGCATGACGAATTCCCGTGTTTCGTGCCGCTGGTACGCCGCGATTTTCTTGACGAATAATTCTAATTCTTGGATCGTCAAATTGCTGACAGATTTGTACACTGCGATCGGGCGAACCGTCATCAATGACTAGAATTTCAAAGTTTTTGTAAGTCTGTGCCAACACTGAATGAATTGTCGCTGCAATATATGGCTCACTCTTGTAAACCAAAACAATAACAGAAACTTTTGTCATCTTTGAGCTTTGCACCCAATTTAGGGGTAGTAAGATTTATCATACGGTAATGTTGCGTAAGAAAAACTTCCTTGCAGTAATATTTTTTACTAAAATAGCTTGCGGCTTAGCTGCGAGTCGAGCTAGAACCGTAAAAATCCGTGCAAAAATCTATAGTTCAAAAATCTATAATGGGTAAATGTAAAGCTAAATCCGAACTTGTCTGCACGTAATGATCGCTTCTAACCGCCGCTATCACATCACCACTTTTGGCTGCCAGATGAACAAGGCTGACTCCGAACGCATGGCTGGCATCCTTGAGGATATGGGCTTCGAGTGGTCAGAAGACCCGAATGAAGCAAGTTTACTCCTCTACAATACTTGCACGATTCGGGACAACGCCGAGCAAAAAGTTTATTCCTACTTAGGCAGACAGGCGAAGCGCAAGCAGGAACAAGCAGACTTGACAATAGTTGTTGCTGGTTGCGTGGCACAGCAGGAAGGCGAAACACTGCTGCGACGAGTACCGGAAATCGATCTCGTCATGGGACCCCAACACGCCAACCGTTTAGAAGAATTGTTAGAACAAGTATTCGACGGCAATCAAGTTGTAGCAACAGAACCGATTCAAATTGTCGAAGATATTACGAAACCGCGCCGCGATAGCACCGTCACAGCTTGGGTTAACGTTATCTACGGTTGCAACGAACGCTGTACTTACTGCGTGGTTCCCAACGTGCGTGGTGTAGAACAGTCTCGCACGCCGGAGGCGATTAAAGCCGAGATGGTAGAGTTGGGCAAACAGGGATATAAAGAAATTACCTTACTCGGTCAAAATATCGATGCTTATGGGCGCGACTTACCAGGAACAACCCCAGAAGGCAGACACTTACACACGCTGACAGATTTACTCTACTACGTCCACGACGTACCAGGAGTCGATCGCCTCCGTTTTGCTACCAGTCACCCGCGTTATTTCACCGAACGATTAATTCGTGCTTGTGCGGAGTTACCCAAGGTATGCGAGCATTTTCACATTCCCTTCCAATCGGGCGATAACGAAGTCCTCAAACGGATGTCACGGGGTTACACCCACGAAAAATATCGGCGGATTATCGATAAAATTCGGCAACTGATGCCCGATGCTTCAATTAGCGCTGATGCGATTGTCGGCTTTCCTGGGGAAACTGAAGCGCAATTTGAAAATACACTCAAATTAGTGGCAGATATTGGTTTCGACCATTTGAATACAGCCGCTTATTCCCCACGTCCCGGGACTCCCGCTGCTTTATGGGATGCACAATTAAGTGAAGAAGTCAAGAGCGATCGCCTGCAAAGATTAAATCATTTAGTTGCCACCACAGCCCAAGCGCGATCGCAGCGTTATTTAGGTAGAGTTGAGGAAGTTTTAGTAGAAGACCAAAACCCCAAAAATCCCCAGCAAGTGATGGGAAGAACCAGAGGAAATCGTCTGACGTTCTTTGATGGCGATATTATCCAGCTCAAAGGTAAATTAGTCACAGTCAAAATTACCGAAGTACGGGCTTTTAGTTTGACAGGAGAACCGATAGAGGCGCGTCAATTGGTAGTTAGTTGACAGTTGACACTTATCAGTGTAGAAAGCTGACTGTAACCGAAGGTGCGATCGATTGAGGATTGCTGTAGCTGAGTAGAGGTTTAAAAATGCCTTCTATTGCCAAACACAACGAGGTTATTACAGTCATCATTATTTTTGCTGTAGAACCAGAACAACAGCAGGAACTAATAAATACAATTGTGGAATTCGTGGAGGCAGATGTAAAGCACCAACCTGGTTTTGTTTCATCGAGTCTCCACAAAAGTTTAGACGGTATCAGAGTCCTAAACTACGCTCAGTGGAAAACTCTAGAAGATTACAAAGCTTTCCTCAATAACTCTGAAATACAAGCGCGGGGAGCAGCTAAATTAGCCAATTTTCATTTACTAGACTCCCGTGTATACGAGGTAACGATTTCTTTACCGGAATCAGCAGATCTCACAATTTCTCCAGGGCGCTTAATTCACCTGGGAGAATTTAGAATGAAGCCAGAAAATCAGTCTCGCTTGATAGAGCTAGAGCGAGAAAACGTCACAATTGCGTTAGAACACCCCGATCTATTATCTGCAAATTTTCACCGTTCGCTTGACGGAACGCGCACGATGAATTATGGATTTTGGCAAACTCTCGATAATTTTGAACTACTAGTCAAAGAACCAAAATTTGCCCCCGTGCGAGAATATTGGCAAGGTTTATCAGAAAACGAATTTCACCTGTACGAAGTCGTTTTCACCGAACCTCATGAGTAAAAGTCAAAAATTAAAAGTTAAAAGTCAAAATCTCATAGAGCGATTGCTGATAACTGATAACTTTCTACAGACGTTAAATGTAACGTCTCTACACTAACAACTGACAACTGATAACTGAATTATGCAAGTTCGTACCTCTTACACTAGACTTTTAGTTACCGATCTGAAAGCTTGCTTTGCTTTCTATCGAGATATTTTGGAATTTAAGGTAATAGTAGATGCTACTCAGGAAGGGTACGCTGAATTTGCCGCTGGAGATATGAAACTAGCAATCTCGCAACGGCAAGAAATGGCAGAAATAATTGGCAGCGATCGCCTCCCACTTCACGCAGAATGTCAAGATCGTGCCGTGTTAGTTTTTGTGGTTGCCGATGTAGAAACAGTTTGTCACGAATTAAAACAAAAGGGAATTAAATTTACTAGAGAGCCAATGGCTAATCCTAGTTACGATCTCAAAACTGCTTATATACGCGATCCTGATGGAAACTTAATTGGGATTTATCAATATATGATTTAATCGAGTTGACGATCGATAGGTCTGCAATTGAGTTGACAATATAGCTCTCATTGTTCTACCTTGAAATATGCATGAGGAACTATCGCTCGTTGAAAATACAAAGCAGAAATTAAGAAAGTAGCGAGTGTAAGAATTAAGGGATACTTTTCTTGTTCTCAGCTAGCTGTATCGCACCAAATTGAGTTTGGTTAAAAATTTCAAACCAAAACGTACAACTGACAATTCAATCGCGCCATAGAGTAAACCAATTCAGCAATTGGAGAGTTTTATGACATCTGTGCAAAATTCTCGCGTGTGGTTGATTACAGGTAGTTCTAGTGGGTTCGGGAGAGCGATCGCCCAAGCAGTATTAGATCGGGGCGAGAAAGTCGTAGTAACGGCACGAAATCCCCAACATGTTGAAGATATTCAGACAAAATATCTTGATCGCGCTCTAGCAGTGCAGCTAGACGTGACTCAGCCAGCACAAGTCAAGGCAGCAGTAGAAACGGCGATCGCTAAATTCGGACGCATTGACGTACTGGTAAATAATGCTGGCTACGGTACGATGGGGGCGTTGGAAGAACTCAGCGATGAAGCAACTCGCCGCCAGTTTGAAACGAATGTTTTTGGGGCGCTGAACATGATGCGAGCAGTGCTACCCTCGATGCGACAGCACCGCAGTGGATACATTCTCAACCTTTCTTCGGTAGGTGGTTTCGTGTCTTTTCCTGGCGCTGGGATCTATTGCGCGACTAAGTTTGCTCTAGAAGCCTTGTCTGAAGCACTTGTCAAGGAAGTAGAGGCGTTAGGGATTAAAATTATCATTGTCGAACCAGGGGCGTTTAGGACGGATTTTAATGGGCGATCGCTCGTTTTAGCCGATACTCAAATTGCCGACTACGAACCTATAGTTGGTGGTTTCCGTCAGTGGCTGCAAGATATGGATGGCAAGCAACCAGGCGATCCCGTTAAAGCAGCCGAGGCAATGATTCAAGCCGTAAATAGCGACAACCCACCTTTAAGACTCGCTTTAGGTGCAGATGCCGTGGATGCAATTGAAACAAAACTAGAATCAGTCAAGGCAGAGATGGAGGCTTGGAAAGACGTAGCCGTGAATACAGCTTATGAAGGGGCAGCTGTCGGCGCGATTGGAGGTTAACTGTTCTATACATACTCCATACAACTTATGAAAGCAATTCGGATGCACGCTTATGGTGGCGCAGATGTCTTGAAGTACGAAGACGTGCCGCTACCTCAACCCGCAGCAGATGAAGTTTTAATTCGGATCTATGCAGCAGGAGTTAATCCTGTAGATTGGAAGATTCGCGAGGGATATGTGGGTAAAACCTTCAATTTGCCCCATATTCTCGGTGCTGATGTTGCGGGAGTTGTGGAGTCTGTGGGTGATGCCGTGCAGCGACTGAAGCCAGGAGATGAAGTGTACGGTTACGCTAGCTTGCGGCGGGAAGGTACGTATGCTGAATACATCGCTGCTAAAGCATCGGAAGTCACGCTAAAACCTAAAAGTATCGACTTTATTCAAGCAGCAGCTTTACCAGTGGCAGCGCTGACATCCTGGCAGGCAATGTTTGATACGGCGCACTTAGAAGCAGGACAAAAAATTCTGATTCATGCCGCATCTGGTGGAGTCGGATCGATCGCCGTGCAATTAGCAAAAGCCAAGGGTGCGCGTGTTATCGGTACGGCTTCTACTCGGAATACTGAATTTATCCGCAAATTGGGAGTAGACGAAGTCATAGATTATCAGGCAACACCATTTGAAGATGTCGTGCGCGATCTCGATGTGGTTCTAGATACAATTGGTGGTGAAACAAGAGCGCGATCGCTCAAAGTTCTCAAACCAGATGGGATACTCGTTTCAATTGTCGGTTCACCACCAGAAAGTGCCAGCGTGCGAGTTGCGATTACCCACGTACAACCAAATGCGGCGCAATTAGATGAAATTACCACTTTCATCGACTCAGGGCAAGTTAAACCGTATGTCGAAACCGTACTACCCTTGAGCGAAGCCGCACAAGCACACCAGTTAAGCCAAAGCGGACGGACGCGCGGTAAAATCGTGCTGCGGGTTGACTAAAGGAAGAAAGCACTAAATTTTTCTCCGATCGCCAAGTCGCTGCATACTAGTACCTATACTTAAATGAGTTGGTGTATTCGATCGAGCTAACTTATAATCGCGCATGGAAAATCCTCGCCAACTAGCTTTTATCGCTCTCAAGGCAGTACATCGCGATGCATATGCAGATGTCGCTTTAGATCGGGTACTTAGTCAATCGAATTTAAATCCTAACGATCGCCGTTTGGTAACAGAATTAGTCTACGGTAGCGTCAGAAGAATGCGATCGCTCGACGTTCTGATCGATCGCTTAGCCAAAAAAAAATCTCACCAACAACCCCCCGACTTACGCACAATTCTGCACATTGGCTTATACCAGCTATGTTATCTGACTCAAATCCCCTCCTCTGCCGCTGTAAACACAACAGTGGAATTGGCGAAAAATAATGGTTTGGCCGGATTGAAGGGATTGGTCAAGGGGATTTTGCGGCAGTTTTGACGGGAGGCGGAAGGGGGGGGTTTCCAAACCCGTCCGTACGGGAGTCGGGAGTCGGAGGACAAGGGAGACAAGGGGGACAAGGGGGACAAGG